>NZ_JBQZXC010000026.1:0-37919 GCF_053555815.1 Shigella sp. SIG6
AGGAATATCTGCGGCAGCGGGCTTGTAATGGGTTAAGTGATAACAGATGTCTGGAAATATAGGGGCAAATCCATCAGGTAACTGAATGCTCTTTTTTATGCATTACAAACTGCACGCCGGTATGCGTGCTTCATTCACGATTTGCGTAAAACCTGCCAACGAACACATGCCCTGCGCATTTCGCTCTTCACATCCTGCCAGGGGCAGTTTCACCTCTCCGGGCGGCGTATTTAATGACAGCAGCGTTTTATCACGCATCTGCTGTAAAGTCTGGAAGACCAGCGAAACCTGAATCCACTGGCTGTTATCGCTTAGCCGACGCCAGCGTTCAAACACCAGTTCACCACCTGGCGGCGTGTTATCCGGCTGACCAGGAAGCGTCCAGTTGAGCTCCAGTGCGCCGCCGAGATTTGCCAGATTAGTATCGTGTCCGGCAATAAACAGCACTGAAGTGGGTAATGTCACACCATACGCCTGTTTTTGCGGTGGATGGGGCGTCAACGCTGCCATGATCAAATCCAATAACGGGGTGGCGCGACTGCGGGCAACCTCCGGCGTGCGTTGTAGTAAATAAAATTGCGCGTTATGCAAACTTAGCAAGGTGTTCCACTGGTGTGAATCGGTGATCCTTCCCCACCCCGGTTCCGGCATTCCTTGTGCCTGTTGCAGGAGAAATATCTCCGTCAGCATTGATGCGAGGCTTACCGCACCGGTTAATGAGACATTGTCGGCGCTCACCTTGAGTTCCGATGGTAATGCCTGCGTTAATGAACAGCTTTCGTCCTGTTTCTCACGGTTAAGGCACAAGTTTGATTGCGGGAAATTAAGCACCCGTTCCAGTTCGCGAAACGCCGTTTGCCGATGCCCGGTAAAGTCAGAAATTGCCCCTCCTGCCCTGCAGAGGATCGCGTCAGTCACGTTCGCGTTATCCAGTTGGCAAACGCCAGTTTTTAGAGGATTAAATAACGGATCGGGACTGGACGTATCTGCCTGGGTATGTACGGTTATTGCACAGTCAGGTGCCAGCCCGGCGGCGAAGGCTTCGCCTGTTTTACGGGTACGCTCGTCGACATCAGCAATAATCGCGACCTGAGCAGACTGCGGGCAGCCCTTTTTCGCCAGCAATCCGTCGGCTACCAGACGCTGGCGTTGGTAATGTCCGAGATAGGCGATTAGCTCACCACCGCGCGGTGTCAGCCAACCCAGTTTTACCGGCCAGGTTGGCCATGCGTCTGGGGTGACATCCTGCATCAGTTGCGTGGCCTTGGTTGGAGCACGCACACCATGACGACTGACAATCACCATACTTTCCAGCTTCAGCTCCGGCTCACTCTGAGCGAATGCAGATTGCGGGGTTAACGGAATCAGAAGAGATAAAAATGGGATTAAGATCGCTTTCATCGATATGTTTCCGCTTTTCATATCTAACATTATTGATTGCCTGATGCGATGCTAATGCGCCGCATCAGGCCTACGTTCGTTAACTTTTCAGACGCGGGTCCAGCCATACCAACACAAGGGTGGAGAGCGAACACATCAACAAAATGCCGACGAACCAAAGTAAATACCACATGTTCCTGCTCCTTAGTACAACTCGTTTTCGTTACGGCGGAGAGTTTCTGTTGTCATGCGTCCCCACATTTTGTAGTAGCTCCAGAGAGTGTAGAGCAACACAATGGGCAAAAATATCAGCACGATTACCAACATAATGCTCAGCGTCAGCTGACTGGAAGTGCTGTCCCACAACGTCAGGCTGGAGATTGGACTCACACTTGACGGCATGACAAAGGGGAACAGCGTGATGCCTGCCGTGAAAATCACGCCAAATTGCATCAATGATGCCATCAAAAATCCCCAACCCGGGCGACCACGATAAATCGCCATCACCGTCAGCAATGGGCAGAAGAACCCCAGCAGCGGGAAGATCCACAAAACGGGCGATTCGACGAAATTATTCATCCCGGCACCAGGTAGCACTGCCACCAGTTTCATTAACGGATTGGAAGGACCGTTAGCATCCTGGGCGAGCAGTACAAAGCCATCAATACCGACCCACAGCCAGTAACCTGCCAGCAAAAAGCACAGCATCACCAACAGTGCAGCGCGTTTAGTCGCCAGCTGTGAACGCAGATGAATCACACCAACAGTTTTCAGTTGTAACCAGACGCCACCTTGCAAAATCACCATCCCAAGGCTGAGCAAACCACACAATAAAGGGAATGGCGTCAGCAGTTGCCAGAAGCTGCCGAGATACTCCACGCGTAATTGCGGTGTGAAGGCAAACGGCACGCCGAGCAACAAGTTGCCGAAGGCGATACCGAAGACTACCGGCGGCACCAGACTGCCGATGACCAGACCGGCATCCCACATTTTACGCCAGCGTGCATCGGCAATTTTTCCGCGATAATCAAAGGCCAGCGGACGGAAGAACAGCGAGCACAGCACCAGGATCATCGCCACATAAAAGCCGGAAAACGCCGCTGCATACACTCTGGGCCAGGCGGCAAATAATGCCCCACCTGCAAGGATCAACCAGACCTGATTGCCTTCCCAGTGCGCACCAACGCTATTAATCACTATCCGGCGTTCATCATCATTACGCGCCACCAGCGGCAGCAAACAGCCGATCCCCATGTCAAATCCGTCGGAGATCATAAAGACCACCAGGATCACGCCAATCAGCAGCCACCAGATGAAGCGCAATGTTTCATAATCAAACATGATTTTCTCCTTTACCCCTGTTGCTGCGTCGGTTGTTCACTCTGCATCGCGCTCGGCCCCAGACGGGCATATTTCTGCATCAGGTAGACTTCGGCGATTAAGAACAGGGTGTAAAGCCCTACGATCATGATCAGTGAGAAAGCCAGTTGTCCTGTGGTTAAAGCGGAGTGCGCGGAGTATGTCGGTAAGATGTCCTGTATCGCCCACGGCTGACGACCAAACTCGGTCATAAACCACCCGGCTTCAATCGCAATCCACGGCAACGGCAAACTCCAGAGCGCCATTTTCAGCACCCAGCGATGCTGGTCGATTTTGCCACGCAGCGTCTGGACAAGCGCAATCAGCATCACCAGTAGCAGCAGGGAACCACAGCCCACCATGATGCGGAAACTCCAGAATACCGGCGCAACCTGAGGTATCGCGCCACGCATCGCCGCCTGGTACTGTGCGGCTGTGACATGATTCATATCCGGCGCATAGCGGGAGAGCAACATGCCGTAACCAAGGTCGCCTTCCAGCTCCCGGAATGCCTGCAACACATGCGGCTCACGATTGCCTTGAGATATTTCCTGCATTAACAGCCAGGCCATACGTCCGCGTTGCAAGCGTGGGTAGGTTTCAGCCATCAAATTCTTCAGACCCGGCACGGGGTTATCTAATGAGTGAGTGGCGAGGATCCCTAGCAGCGCGGGAATTTTGATGGCAAAGGCGTTACGCTCTTGATCCTGTTCCGGCCAGGCAACCACATGGAACGGTGCAGGAGCAGGTTCCGTTTGCCACTCCCCTTCCATCGCCGCCAGTTTTACCGGTTGTACTTGCGCGACTTCATACGCAGAACTGTCTCCGAGTTGCAGGGTACCGATAATCGCCAGAGTACCGAAGACGGAACCGATGGCAAACGAGCGTAATGCGACATCGCGCTCCCGTCCGCGCAGTAAATACCAGGCGCTGATCGCCATAATAAACATGGCCCCGGTCACGTAGCCCGCCATGACGGTGTGCACAAATTTCACCTGGCTGACCGGGTTAAAGACCAGCTCGCTGAAGCTGGTCATCTCCATACGCAGGGTGTCGATATCAAAATGCGCACCGGTCGGGTATTGCATCCAACCGTTGGCATTCAATATCCACAATGCAGAGAGATTTGAACCGAACGCCACCAGCCACGTCACCAGCAGGTGCTGGTATTTATTCAGCCGTTGCCAGCCGAAGAAGAATAGCCCGACAAAGGTGGATTCGAGGAAGAAGGCCATTAATGCTTCCATCGCCAGTGGTGCGCCAAAAATATCGCCCACATAGTTGGAATAGAATGACCAGTTAGTACCAAACTGAAACTCCATGGTCAGGCCGGTAGCCACGCCAAGAGCAAAATTGATACCGAAGAGCTTACCCCAGAAGCGCGTCATATCGCGGTAGATTGTTTTGCCGGTGACCACGTAAATGGTTTCCATGATAGCCAGCAAAAAAATCAGCCCCAGGGTAAGGGGTACAAATAAAAAGTGATACAGCGCGGTCAGAGCAAACTGCCAGCGCGATAAATCAATGACATCCCACATGCGCACTCCTGTAGGCGAAGAGAGAAAAATAACCCGATAATGTTAGATCTCCCTCTTTATCCTGAAACTCTACGACCAGAGGTATTCGCCGATTGCGATATTCATAAGACTGAAAGCGATACTTACCGTCTTTTTACGTCGGTGCAGCTTCCGCCAGCCACTGACATACCTCGCTAAGCCGCTGCGCAGAGTCGACCAAATCTTCTGGCGCTGCCAGCACCACTTCCGGTATTGGGCAGATTTCATAACTTTCCAGTAACGGGCCTTTTAAGGTGTCCGTACAGCGTAAATGCCAGACATGGCGTAACCCCGTGGCGTTGATATAGCTCTCGCCATAGCCAATGGTACGAATCTGAATATTTCCCGGCCCACAGAGACGTGAGAGAAAAAGCCGATCAGCCTCGCTGATGGGTAATTGCGTCAGATTAATGCTGTGCGGCTGCGCGTCGGGGTTACGTACATGTGCCAGTAACTCATGCGCCAACGGTAGGCCATTCATCAGGCCATCAATGGGCGGCGGTAACAGCGAATCTGTCGGCAAGAGATTTTGCGTTGCCGCCTGCCACAACGCCAGCGGCGCGCAGCCAGCCTCCAGTTTGTCCTCCAGCAACTTTTCGCCGCGACGTCTGCGCACCCGCCATAATCCGCAGAAGATCGCCTCCTGTATTTCACTTTTACTGTCGTCAGCCTGCTGAATGCGCACTGACACTTCCCCTTCCCCGAGAAGCGTATTGATAAAGTGACGATCGTCGGCGTTGAGATTTAACAGATCGACTGCCAGCACCTCGCCCAACGGCGGCTGGCGTTCGCTTAGTTGATGTTGTAACTCGTTTAACAGCGCAATCACCTGCGGGCTGTGAGCACATTGCTCCAAGGCCGCCATACTCGGTTCATCATTCACCTGACAGGTGATCGGCAGTGGATTCATGCTGAAACTGTCATCGTTCGGTTGCGTTCCTGGCCCCAGCAGATGGAAAAAAGTTTCGCTCATGAGGCACGCTCCTGCTGCGGTTCGACAAGCCCGCGCATCAGGTTTATCAGTTCCGCCCACGGGTGAATACCATTCAGCACGCCGCGATAGTTTCCGCCGGTAAACACTAAAGTGGCAGGAAAGCGAAAGGCGCCAAAGCGATCGCCGATGGCTTCGCTCTGCTCAAGGTCAGCAATCGCCACCTGCCATGTATAGTCGGGAAACTCGTGCAGTAATTCGCCAATCATTACCGGATTATCGCTGACCTCTGGCGTGCGTTTCGGGTCACTGCTTAATAACACCACGCCGTCTGGCGCTTGCGTAAGCCAGTCGTCAAGACGGGATTCACTGACCGGCGTCCAGCCGCGCGCCAGCATTCGTTGCCACAACGCATCAAATGGCGTGTCGTTGCTCATCCCTGCTCCTCCTGTGTCATCCGGTACTGGCGCAAGCGAACGCCTTCGTAATTTTCCATCGACAGACAGTCATAATTGAGACAACGCGATTCATTAGCCGGTTGCGGCACACTTCCCCACGCAGCCAACTGCGCCAGCGCCGATTGTTCCGCAGCGGGCAGTTGCTCCCGTGCCAGTTCGCTCAGGCTGCCGCCGTAGTCGTCGAGCATCGCGGGTTGCAGCCCGACGAGGGCAATATGTGCTGGCAGATGTCCGCGGATATCTGCCAGCGCCAGCACTTCGGAGAAACTGTTCTGATGCAGGCTCATTTTCTTCGCGCTGAGATAGGCCGGAATGCGTTCTCCGGCATAGGTTCGCAGCGTTCCAGGTTCCAGCCCGTAGTCAATGGCATCGAGAATCAACAGATGGCTGGCGCTTTCGACATACCCCAGCAAGTTCAGTCCCTGAGTACCGCCATCGACAATCTCCACATACTCGGGCCAGTGGTAATGGGCATACAGCCGTTCAGCCACCCGCACGCCGAAGCCTTCATCGGCCCACAGCAGGTTGCCCAGCCCCATGACCACCACGCGTTGCTCGCTCATGAACGCTCCTTGTTACTTATTTTGCCAAATTTGTGGCTACGGTAGCCGTTGACCATGGTGGAGATCACCGTGTCGTCGGACATGATGTCTTCACGCAGCGCCATGTAGACATGACCGATCACAAACGCCCCAATCAGCCACATCCCCAGCCGATGCCAGCTGTGAATGTCCATTGAGTTGCCACCCGTCCAGTAGAAAAATTCCACCACATAACGGAACGGCGCAAAAATAGCGTACTGGCTGTGTTCGCTGTACAGCGCAAAACCGGTGATGATCATAAAGACCGACATCAGGAAATAGCCGAACATCGCCGCCTGGGCGATGGGGTTATGGCCTATATCGGCACTCGGACGTTTTGCCAGAAACAGATACCAGCGGATTTCATACCACACGCCCTGCCACCAGCTTTTACGCCATACCGGCACGATAAACAGCTCGCGGGAGTAACGATTGCCAACAAAAGCCCAGTAGATCCGCATCAGCAAGACCACGGTAAAAATCATCCCGGCGCTGAAGTGAATTAACCTGATGTAACCCATATAGAACAGATACGTCGCCTCGCCACTGACGGAAGGTAGCGGCTTGCCGATAAAGTAACCGGTGACCATCAACACCGCCATGCATAACACCGTCAGCCAGTGCCAGATACGAACTGGTGCTTCAAAGACATAGTGGCTGACAACGTTGTCGCTTTTCTGTTGCATGATGATTCTCCTTCGCTGTTAACGCACCTGCACGGAGATCAGCTCGCTACCGTCGTCGCCCAGCACATGAGTTGAACAGGCGAGGCACGGATCAAAGCTGTGCAGAGTACGCAGGATCTCCAGAGGTTGCTCGGGGATCGCCATTTTGGTGTTCATCAGCGCCGCTTCATAAGCGCCAATCTGCCCTTTGGGATCGCGCGGGCTGGCGTTCCAGGTGGTCGGCACCACGCACTGGTAGAGATCAATCTTGCCATCGCGAATGGCGGCCCAGTGGCCTAACGCTCCGCGCGGCGCTTCGGTAAAGCCGACGCCACGGCACTCTGTCGGCCAGGTTGCAGGTTCCCATTTTTCAGTGGAAGCAGTGGCGAGATTGCCGTTTTTCAGGTTGGTCATCAGCTTGTCGAAGAAATACTGCAACTTACCTGCGGCCCACTGCGCTTCGTGCGCGCGGCACAAAATGCGGCCCAACGTTGACTGGATACCGGAAAGCGGCAGGTTCAACGCCGACATCATGCGATCGACCGACTCAACGGTCGCAGCATCGCCTTTGTGATAAGCGATTAACGTGCGTGCCAGCGGCCCCACTTCCATCGCGTTACCGCGCCAGCGTGGCGCTTTGATCCACGAGTAGCGTTCCTGTTCATTCAGCTGCTGAATGTTGGTATCGCTGCCTTTGACATCGCCGGGGTTGTACCACGGGTCGGTAATGCCATCGAATGGATGACGCCCGACCTGATCGTTGGGATAACGATACCAGGCGTGATCGACAAACTCCTGCACCTGCTGCGGATCAACCAAATCCACTGGCAGCACATTGTTGAAGTCGCCGTTAATCACCGCGCCGCCAGGCATCAGCAGACTTTTCTCACCAAAGTCGTTGGCAATATCCGGGAATGCGCCGTAGCTGAGGACACATTTATCAGAAAGACCCGTGCCGATTTCGCTCCACGGTTTGTTGAACTGACCGATGGCTAAGGCGTCGGGGAGCATCACGTTGTTAATGAAGTCTGCCGTGCGGGTGATAATCGACTGCACCAGGTTCAGGCGTTCCATATTGACCGCCCCGACCGCGCCGCTTTCGTCAATGTTAATGGCGCAAGGCATCCCGCCGACAATCCAGTTTGGATGCGGGTTTTTACCGCCAAAGACCGCGTGAATTTTGACAATTTCACGTTGAAAATCGAGAGCTTCGAGATAGTGGGCAAAGCCCATCAGGTTGGCTTCTGGCGGCAGTTTGTACTGCGGGTGCCCCCAGTAGCCATTGCGGAAGATCCCCAACTGCCCGCCTTCAACGAATTTCTTCAGGCGATTTTGTACGTCGAAGAAATAGCCAGGGGATGATTTCGGCCAAGAGGAGAGACTTTGCGCCAGTTCAGAGGTTTTTCGCGGGTCGGCTTTCAGCGCATCTAACACGTCGATCCAGTCCATCCCGGCAAGCTGATAGAAGTGCACCAGATGATCGTGGCACCAGAGCGTTGCCAGCATAATGTTGCGGATGATATTGGCGTTGTCCGGCACTTTAATACCGATGGCATCTTCGATGGCGTAAACCGAAGCCAGGGCGTGTACGCCAGTACAGACGCCGCAGATACGTTCAACGAACGCCCACGCATCGCGCGGGTCGCGCCCTTGCAGGATGATCTCCAGCCCGCGAAACATGGTGCCGCAGGAGACGGCATTGGTGATCACATTCTGATCGTTAATATTCACTTCGCAGCGCATGTGGCCTTCGATGCGCGTAATCGGGTCGACCACCAGGCGGCGTCCGGCATTATTGATGGTGTATCCCTGAGTTTCGTACTGAGTGCTCATGCCTGTTTATCCTCATTGCCTGGCTGATGTTCGGTTTCTGTAGGTTGCTGGTTATGACGTCTGCGTTGGTCAACGGCGCTGGCAACTGCGTGCACACCAACAGCTGCTGCCACCACGCCAAGCGCGGTTAAACCGACGGTATCGGCGGTGGAATGAGTACCCATTTGCGGAATATCGACCACGCGGCTGTAGAACGAACCGCGATCCCAGAAACCATTTTCCGCACAGCCCAGGCAGCCGTGACCAGACTGGATTGGGAAAGAAACGCCATCATTCCAGCGTGTGGAGGAACAGGCGTTATAGGTGGTAGGCCCTTTGCAGCCCATTTTGTACAGGCAATAACCTTTGCGGGCAGCGTCATCATCCCAACTCTGGACGAACTCTCCGGCGTCGAAGTGAGCGCGGCGATAGCATTTATCGTGGATACGCTGACCATAAAACATCAGTGGACGACCCATTCTGTCGACATCTGGCAAGCGATCAAAGGTCACCATGTAAGTAATGATGGCGCTCATCACATCCGGGATCGGCGGGCAGCCAGGTACTTTGATAATGGGTTTGTCGGTGATGACTTTGTCGATAGGCGTTGCCTGTGTCGGATTAGGTCGCGCGGCCTGCACGCAGCCCCAGGACGCGCAGGTTCCCCAGGCGATAATCGCGCTGGCTCCGGCAGCGGCACGTTTGAGTTTCTCAATAAACGGTCGACCGCTGCTGATACAGAACATCCCCTGCTCGCCCAGCGGCGGATTACCTTCTACTGCGAGGATATATTTGCCATTATATTGCGTGATGATGTCTTCAAAGACTTCTTCCGCCTGGGTTCCGGCGGCAGCCATCAGGGTATCGTCGTAATCGAGGGAAATCAGGGAAAGGATGACGTCCTTCGCCAGTGGGTGAGCGGAGCGGATAAAAGATTCGGTACAGCAGGTACATTCCAGACCGTGGATCCATACCACCGGAATGCGCGGTTTGTTCTCCAGCGCCCAGGCAATCTTTGGTGCCATTCCCGCGCCTAATCCCAGCGACGTGGCAGCCAGACTACAATATTTGAGAAAGCTGCGCCGGGTAACGCCCTGACGCCGCATGGCTTGGTAAAATGTTTCCTCGTTATTCATATCGCACGTCTCTTCTCCTAGCAACACCGGCAGGACACCGGGCGCTTATGGTCGGCAAGCGACGTCCCTGTAGCAAGGCAAACCATCGCTTCACGTGAGATGCTGAAAACGAAAGCTCATCCTTCTGCACTGGCACACGTCGCCAGAAAGTATTGTTAATAAAGCGTAGTGAAACTTTTGCACAAAACAATACAAACTGTGTGGATTTATCTTTTAGCGATAAAAATGGACCTATTTTTCTTTAGCCGGGCGATGGGGATGTTTAGCCGGTTGCTAAACGAGTAAAAGAGAAGGAATTCATGGTGATGAAATGATCAATCTGCTGTTATTTCACGCTATCAATGCACTTTTGGCTGTTTTTCAGGCAAACAAACAAATTAGGGGTTTACACGCCGCATCGGGATGTTTATAGTGCGCGTCATTCCGGAAGTGTGGCCGAGCGGTTGAAGGCACCGGTCTTGAAAACCGGCGACCCGAAAGGGTTCCAGAGTTCGAATCTCTGCGCTTCCGCCAAATAAGATAAGGGGTTAGCTAAATGCTAACCCCTTTTTTTTTTGCCTGTCGGAATTCTCAGGGCGTTATATTTGCTTAATGACCTGATAATCCGCTGTTAAACCTGTTCCAGATCAAATGCGTAAAGATGGGTAAAACTTCTGGGTGCCCTTACGCATTATCATTATGCTGCTTAATTAATTACATCTGTCATAGAGAGTGACTCAATGGATCGTATTGTTAGTTCTTCACATGACCGTACATCACTGCTTAGCACCCATAAGGTGCTGCGTAATACCTATTTTCTGCTGAGCCTGACGCTGGCCTTTTCGGCGATTACCGCAACTGCCAGTACGGTGCTGATGCTGCCATCTCCGGGTCTGATTCTGACGCTGGTGGGTATGTATGGTTTGATGTTCCTGACCTATAAAACGGCGAATAAGCCGACCGGGATTATCTCCGCATTCGCCTTTACCGGTTTTCTGGGTTATATCCTCGGACCAATTCTGAACACCTATCTGTCTGCCGGAATGGGTGACGTAATCGCTATGGCACTGGGCGGAACGGCGTTAGTGTTCTTCTGCTGCTCTGCATATGTGCTGACCACCCGCAAAGATATGTCGTTCCTCGGCGGTATGCTGATGGCGGGTATTGTGGTGGTACTGATTGGTATGGTTGCTAATATCTTCCTGCAACTGCCTGCTCTGCATCTGGCGATCAGCGCGGTCTTCATTCTGATCTCCTCTGGCGCTATCTTGTTTGAAACCAGCAACATCATTCATGGCGGTGAAACGAACTATATTCGTGCCACGGTTAGCCTGTATGTTTCGCTGTACAACATCTTCGTCAGCCTGCTGAGCATTCTGGGCTTCGCCAGCCGCGATTAATCTCACCCGCTAACACTTTCATAGCCTCGCTTTATGCGGGGCTTTGTTTTTTGTTACACTGCCGCCAGTCTGATTAAGGTAGTAATAATTATGCTGATCTTCGAAGGTAAAGAGATAGAAACGGATACCGAAGGCTATCTCAAAGAAAGCAGCCAGTGGAGTGAACCGCTGGCAGTGGTGATTGCAGAGAACGAAGGGATTTCGCTGTCGCCAGAACACTGGGAAGTGGTGCGTTTTGTACGTGACTTCTACCTGGAATTTAATACGTCTCCGGCGATTCGTATGCTGGTAAAAGCGATGGCGAATAAATTTGGTGAAGAAAAAGGTAACAGCCGCTATTTATACCGACTGTTCCCGAAAGGCCCGGCTAAGCAAGCCACCAAAATTGCTGGCCTGCCAAAACCGGTAAAATGTATTTAACGGATACGAAAATCGGTTAATTCCCCCGAGGGATGATGCGGCTCGCTGAGCACCCGTTCTACACGCGCAGAACGCGGGCCGCCACTCTTTAACCACTGCATTAATTTTTCTACCTGCCCTTCTTCACCGCAGGCAACCACTTCCACGCTGCCATCGTCAAGATTTTTGGCGTACCCGGTTAAGCCCAGTCTTTTCGCTTCGTACTGTGTGGTGTAGCGAAATCCTACGCCCTGAACTCGCCCGTAAATCCAGGCAATTATGCAGACTTTCGACATTGCTGCTCTCCTTATCCTTAATGGACGCGTTGCAAATCCATGGAAAACTCCGGACAATGACGCCCATTTCTTTGCATCGACAGAAAAGTAAATTATGAGTGTACGTTTAGTGTTAGCCAAAGGGCGCGAAAAATCATTACTTCGTCGCCATCCGTGGGTCTTTTCCGGGGCCGTTGCCCGCATGGAAGGTAAAGCCAGCCTCGGTGAAACCATCGATATTGTTGATCATCAGGGAAAATGGTTAGCACGCGGCGCTTATTCGCCAGCTTCGCAAATCCGGGCGCGCGTCTGGACGTTTGACCCGTCTGAGTCTATCGACATTGCTTTTTTTTCCCGCCGTTTGCAACAAGCACAAAAATGGCGTGACTGGCTGGCGCAAAAAGATGGCCTCGACAGCTATCGTTTAATCGCCGGAGAATCTGATGGCCTGCCGGGTATTACTATCGATCGTTTCGGTAATTTTCTGGTGCTGCAACTGCTGAGTGCTGGCGCAGAATATCAGCGCGCGGCATTAATTAGTGCCCTGCAAACGCTGTACCCGGAATGTGCGATTTACGATCGCAGCGATGTTGCGGTACGTAAAAAAGAAGGGATGGAGCTGACCCAGGGCCTCGTCACCGGCGAGTTGCCGCCTGCCCTGCTGCCGATTGAAGAACACGGCATGAAGCTGCTGGTGGATATTCAGCACGGACACAAAACGGGCTACTATCTGGACCAGCGAGACAGCCGCCTGGCTACCCGCCGCTACGTTGAAAATAAACGTGTGCTGAACTGTTTCTCCTATACCGGTGGTTTCGCCGTATCGGCACTGATGGGCGGTTGCAGCCAGGTTGTCAGCGTTGATACCTCCCAGGAAGCGCTGGATATTGCACGGCAGAACGTTGAGCTGAACAAACTGGATCTGAGCAAGGCTGAGTTTGTCCGTGATGATGTCTTTAAATTGCTGCGTACTTATCGCGATCGCGGTGAAAAATTTGACGTTATCGTGATGGACCCGCCGAAGTTTGTTGAGAATAAAAGCCAGTTGATGGGCGCGTGTCGTGGTTATAAAGACATCAACATGCTGGCGATTCAGTTGCTGAATGAAGGCGGTATTCTCCTGACTTTCTCCTGTTCCGGTCTGATGACCAGCGATTTATTTCAGAAAATCATCGCGGATGCCGCAATTGATGCCGGTCGTGATGTACAATTTATAGAGCAGTTCCGTCAGGCAGCCGATCATCCGGTGATCGCTACCTACCCGGAAGGGCTATATCTGAAAGGGTTTGCCTGTCGCGTCATGTAACTTGAAATGTGGAATTTTACCCTTATATCAAAGGTAAAGATTTTCCGGGAGGTGACTATGATTGCCAGCAAATTCGGTATCGGCCAGCAGGTCCGCCATTCCCTGTTAGGTTATCTCGGAGTGGTCGTGGATATCGACCCGGTTTATTCGCTCTCTGAACCGTCGCCTGATGAGCTGGCGGTGAATGACGAGCTTCGCGCCGCTCCGTGGTATCACGTGGTGATGGAGGACGATAACGGCCTACCGGTTCATACCTACCTGGCTGAAGCCCAGCTAAGTAGCGAATTGCAGGATGAACATCCTGAACAGCCATCCATGGATGAGCTGGCGCAGACCATCCGCAAACAACTCCAGGCCCCGCGTCTGCGTAACTAATCCCTGAACAAATCCCCGGAAGGTTTTTGCCTTCCGGGGATTTTTTATTTGGCCAGACCCAGGCGAGGGATCTCAATAGCCGGGCAGCGATCCATCACCACATTTAACCCGGCATCCCGTGCCAGTACTGCCGCTTGCTCATTAATCACCCCCAGTTGCATCCAGAGGGTTTTCGCGCCAATGGCAATAGCTTCCTGTGCCACGCCCCACGCCGCTTCTGAATTACGGAAAACATCGACCATATCGACCTTTTCCGGAACGTCTGCCAGCGTGCCATACCCCTGCTGGCCCAGCAGCGTTTTGCCGGCAACTTTTGGCGAAACCGGAATGACGTGATACCCCTGGTCGAGTAGATATTTCATCACGCGATAGCTGGGGCGATCGGGTTTGTCGCTTGCCCCCACCAGCGCAATGGTGTGAGTGGACGTTAAAATGCCTGCAATATCGGTTTCTTTCATTATTTCCTCCAGACTGTTTAACAAAGTGTACGACAAAGCCGACATGCCAACCATGCAGCTAATACGAATGAATGAGAGCAAAAGCGGGAAATATGTCTATATGTTAGTAAGTATGATTAAAGAAAAATTTTGACACATTATTATTCGGGCGGTCTTTTGACAGGAGCTACCTATGAAAACCGGCATCGTGACCACCTTGATTGCATTATGTTTGCCGGTATCCGTTTTTGCCACCACGCTGCGGCTTTCAACCGATGTCGATCTTCTGGTACTCGACGGCAAGAAGGTTTCCAGCTCTCTGCTGCGCGGTGCGGACAGCATTGAACTGGACAATGGACCGCATCAGTTAGTGTTTCGCGTTGAGAAGACGATTCATCTTTCCAATAGTGAAGAACGGCTGTATATCTCCCCACCGCTGGTGGTCAGTTTTAATACCCAGCTCATCAACCAGGTCAATTTTCGCCTGCCTCGCCTGGAGAATGAGCGGGAAGCTAACCATTTTGATGCCGCGCCGCGCCTTGAATTGTTGGATGGCGATGCGACGCCGATTCCGGTAAAGCTGGATATTCTCGCCATTACCTCAACGGCAAAAACGATTGATTATGAGGTCGAGGTTGAACGCTATAACAAATCCGCGAAACGCGCTTCACTACCGCAATTTGCCACGATGATGGCAGATGACAGTACGCTGCTTTCGGGTGTTTCCGAGCTGGATGCTATTCCACCGCAGTCTCAGGTGCTCACAGAACAACGGCTGAAGTATTGGTTTAAACTGGCTGACCCACAAACGCGAAATACTTTCCTGCAATGGGCGGAAAAACAACCATCTTCCTGAGATTTTTGTGCCTGTGCGCAGGCTTTTTCGGTCTTTATCTTGCAGCGATAAGTGCTTACAGTAATCTGTAGGAAGTTAACTACGGATGTACATTATGGAACTGACGACTCGCACTTTACCTGCGCGGAAACATATTGCGCTGGTGGCACACGATCACTGCAAACAAATGCTGATGAGCTGGGTGGAACGGCATCAACCGTTACTGGAACAACACGTACTGTATGCAACAGGCACTACCGGTAACTTGATTTCCCGCGCGACCGGCATGAACGTCAACGCGATGTTGAGTGGCCCAATGGGGGGTGACCAGCAGGTTGGCGCATTGATCTCAGAAGGGAAAATTGATGTATTGATTTTCTTCTGGGATCCACTAAATGCCGTGCCGCACGATCCTGACGTGAAAGCCTTGCTGCGTCTGGCGACGGTATGGAACATTCCGGTCGCCACCAACGTGGCAACGGCAGACTTCATTATCCAGTCGCCGCATTTCAACGACGCGGTCGATATTCTTATCCCCGATTATCAGCGTTATCTCGCTGACCGTCTGAAGTAATATTGCACAGGTGGCAAACGCCACCTGTTTCTTACGGTTTTCTCGCCACCGGCACATCCAGATTTTTCAGTATTTCCACAAAGGGAGAGGGATTCTCTTTGTTAAACAGTGCCCATACCCGATGGCGTGCCCGGGTCAGCGCCACGTACATTAAACGCCGTTCTTCAGCGTCCGGGAAATCCTCAACCGGTGGCAGTAGCGCCTCTTCCATAATCGACTCCCGCGCCGCAGCCGGAAAACCATCACTCCCCTCCTGCAAGCCAACGATGATGACGTAATCCGCCTGTTGCCCTTTGCTGGCATGAATGGTCATAAAGTCGATTTGCAACTTCGGCCAGCGTGTTGCCGCTTTTTCCAGGCTGGCAGGCCTCATGTGATGGTAACGCGCCAGGATCAGAATGCGCTCTTCCGGTTTGGCATAACCAGAGAGCTTATCCAGCAAAGCGTCAAGTTGACTCTCATCCAATAACGTGACGGCTTTTTTGTCTCCATTGGTTAAGCTGTTTAGCGGCTTTTTCAGCTGGCCTGGGTTCTGCTGAATAAACCGGTTTGCCACCTCACCGATACGACTGTTAAAACGGTAAGTCGTGTCTAAATCACAGCGATCGCCTTCACCAAAGTTTTCATGGAAAGCGGTGGTGAGCGACATTTGCGCACCGCTGAATCGGTAAATCGCCTGCCAGTCATCACCAACGGCGAACAACGTCGTCTGACTGTTTTGCTTGCGTAATGCCGCTAACAACGCTGCGCGCTGCGGCGAGATATCCTGAAATTCATCAACCAGAATATGCTTCCACGGGCTGATAAAGCGGCCTTTCTCCAGAATCACAATCGCCTGATAAATAAGGCCCGAAAAATCGACAGCGTTTTCTGCCTTCAGCGCACCTTTCCAGGCTTTTAATAACGGGGCCATCAACTTGATACGTTTACTGAACAGATCGCGAATCTCTTCGGGTGCACTGGCAATCATTTCTGCCTGTGCACCACCGTGCATCCGCATCAGACTTACCCAGCGATCGAGGCGAGAGGCAAGGCGACGCTGTAATTTTTCATCATCCCAGAAGTTACCTTCTGGCACTGACCACTGCATTTCTTCCGTCAGCCATTGCCGCCAGCCCTTCGCCTGCGCTTTCTTTTCGCTGCATTGCTTGCGCCACTCAGCAATAAAGAGTTCATGACGGGCAGCGGTATCATTTTCCAGTTTGCTGACTATCGGAACTTTTTTGCTGCCCTGCTGAATAATATGCAGCGCCAGCGCATGAAACGTGCGTGCGGTAATGTCTTCGGTATGTAGCCGTTCGCGAATCCGCTCGTCCATCTCTTCAGCGGCTTTGCGACCAAACGCCAGCAATAAAATTTGCTCAGGGGACGCTTCACCACGCGCCAGCAACCAGCCTGCACGGGCCACCAGCACCGACGTTTTTCCGCTTCCTGCACCGGCCAGCACTAACAGAGAATGCTCGCCATTAACGACTGCCCGGGCCTGCGCCGGATTCAGCGGTGAAGACTCGACCTGGCGGAAAAAATCCGCATACTCGGTAAGCATGGCTTCGGTATACGCCTGGTTATGCTGCAACCGAGCGCTTTCAATATCTTTCAACCAAGCCTGACATTTACGCCACGCCTCACGGCAGTTATCGAATTCTTCCAGTCGGTTAACCGGCAACGGCAACGGCAACGCCGACAAAGCCTGGCGGATTTGTTGCTGAACGCCAGAGGTTTGCTCACGCGTCAGCCATTTATTTTCTCCAGTGCGCGTGGCAATCAAATCCAGTTGCTGGCGTAAAACACCAGACGCAATTTCGCTCATCTCGCCACTCCACCGCCGCCAGTGAGCATCAAGATGATGGTAAAAACGCTGCGTCTCGCCCCATTCTGTGCCGTGCAGACGCACCACTTTTTCGTCCGGCAGTACAAATTCCAGCTCGCCCCATACCAGACCGCGCTTACAGTGAATCGCCAGTAATTGATTGAAAGGAATAAGGTATTCGTGGCGATCGCCGGAGACTTTAATCCCGGCATTGAGGATCACCGCCCGATCGTAAGGGTGCTGTGCCAGACGTTTTCCAAGCGTTGTCGCTTTCAGTTCCATGACTCTGTAGATCCACACGAAATTATTTCTTATCAGTGTAACCGTCAGAGAAAACGTGCTCCAGCCCAAAAAAACGTTACAATTGCCGCCCATTACTGAAAACCACAGTAAAGCGAGGTTTTATGCGTACCGTTTTGAACATTCTGAACTTTGTGCTTGGCGGATTTGCCACCACTCTGGGCTGGCTGTTGGCGACTCTGGTCAGTATTGTGCTGATTTTTACCTTACCGCTGACACGATCCTGCTGGGAGATCACTAAACTGTCTCTGGTGCCTTATGGCAATGAAGCTATTCATGTCGATGAACTGAACCCGGCTGGCAAAAATGTGTTGCTGAATACTGGCGGTACGGTATTGAATATTTTCTGGCTGATTTTCTTTGGCTGGTGGTTATGCCTGATGCACATTGCAACGGGCATCGCACAATGTATTTCAATCATTGGCATTCCTGTCGGCATTGCGAACTTTAAAATTGCCGCTATTGCACTATGGCCGGTTGGTCGTCGCGTGGTATCGGTAGAAACAGCGCAAGCTGCGCGTGAAGCCAATGCACGTCGTCGTTTTGAATAATCCACTAATATGGCCTTTATGCTAAGTCCTTTGCTCAAACGCTATACCTGGAACAGCGCCTGGCTGTATTACGCGCGTATTTTTATTGCGCTTTGTGGAACCACAGCGTTTCCGTGGTGGCTGGGTGATGTAAAACTGACGATTCCGCTAACGCTGGGGATGGTGGCAGCGGCGCTGACCGATCTCGATGACCGACTGGCGGGACGTTTGCGTAACCTCATCATTACGCTGTTCTGCTTTTTTATCGCCTCGGCCTCAGTAGAATTGCTGTTTCCCTGGCCCTGGCTATTTGCGATTGGCTTAACGCTCTCTACCAGCGGCTTCATTTTGCTCGGCGGTCTGGGTCAACGCTATGCAACAATTGCCTTCGGTGCATTGCTGATCGCCATTTACACTATGTTGGGAACATCACTGTATGAGCACTGGTATCAGCAGCCGATGTATCTGCTGGCCGGTGCCGTCTGGTACAACGTCCTGACACTTATTGGTCATCTGCTGTTCCCGGTCCGCCCGCTGCAGGACAACCTGGCGCGTTGCTATGAACAACTGGCGCGTTATCTTGAGCTCAAGTCGCGCATGTTTGATCCTGATATTGAAGATGAAAGCCAGGCACCGCTGTACGATTTGGCTCTCGCCAACGGTCAGCTGATGGCGACATTGAATCAGACGAAACTCTCGCTGCTGACCCGCTTACGTGGCGATCGTGGTCAACGGGGAACGCGTCGCACGCTGCATTATTACTTTGTCGCACAGGATATTCACGAGCGTGCCAGCTCTTCTCATATTCAGTATCAAACATTGCGTGAACATTTTCGCCACAGCGACGTGCTGTTCCGTTTTCAGCGGCTGATGTCGATGCAGGGCCAGGCGTGCCAGCAACTGTCACGCTGTATTTTGTTGCGTCAGTCTTATCAACATGATCCGCATTTTGAGCGCGCTTTTACGCATATTGATGCTGCGCTGGAGCGGATACGCGATAACGGCGCACCCGCCGATTTACTCAAAACACTGGGATTTTTGCTGAACAATTTACGCGCCATTGATGCCCAACTGGCAACAATTGAATCAGAACAGACCCAGGCACTACCCCGTAATAATGACGAAAATGAGCTCGCTGATGACAGCCCGCACGGATTGAGTGATATCTGGCTGCGTCTTAGCCGTCACTTCACGCCGGAATCCGCCCTCTTCCGTCATGCGGTAAGAATGTCGCTGGTGTTGTGCTTCGGCTACGCCATCATTCAAATAACCGGAATGCATCACGGGTATTGGATCTTGCTGACAAGTTTGTTTGTCTGCCAGCCAAACTATAACGCCACGCGCCACCGCCTGAAGTTAAGGATTATTGGTACGCTGGTAGGTATCGCGATTGGCATTCCTGTGCTGTGGTTTGTGCCATCACTGGAAGGGCAGCTGGTGCTGCTGGTTATTACCGGCGTGCTCTTTTTTGCCTTCCGTAACGTGCAATACGCTCATGCAACGATGTTCATCACACTTTTGGCGCTACTGTGTTTTAACTTACTGGGTGAAGGTTTTGAAGTAGCGTTACCTCGCGTAATCGATACGCTGATTGGTTGTGCCATTGCGTGGGCGGCAGTGAGCTACATCTGGCCTGACTGGAAGTTTCGCAATCTGCCGCGAATGCTCGAACGCGCCACAGAGGCCAACTGTCGCTATCTCGATGCCATACTGGAGCAATACCATCAGGGGCGTGATAACCGTCTGGCGTATCGTATTGCCCGCCGCGATGCACACAACCGTGATGCTGAACTGGCGTCGGTGGTATCAAATATGTCCAGCGAACCGAACGTTACCCCGCAAATTCGCGAAGCCGCGTTTCGCTTGCTGTGCCTTAACCATACGTTTACCAGCTATATCTCAGCCCTCGGTGCTCACCGGGAGCAGTTAACTAATCCTGAAATTCTGGCGTTTCTTGATGACGCAGTTTGCTATGTTGATGACGCGTTACATCATCAACCTGCTGATGAAGAACGCGTCAATCAGGCATTAGCTGGCCTGAAACAGCGGATGCAGCAACTTGAACCACGGGCAGATAGCAAAGAACCTCTGGTCGTACAACAAGTTGGGTTATTGATTGCATTACTGCCAGAGATTGGTCGTCTGCAACGCCAGATTACTCAAGCTCCGCAGGAAACTCCTGTTTCGGCGTAAGAGAGTCAGCCCATTCTGCAAGCTCCTGGCGGCGTGCCACCGGGAGCGCAGCTTCATGAATGCCGATAATGGCACCTTCAAGCATAAACAGAATCTTTTCTGTCACCAGACTGTTTTGCTGCCGCAGTCGCAACCAACACATTTTTGCCCCAAGTATACGTAACGCCCGTACATCCTTAATCCCCACCTCCCCGAGAATCGCTTCCAGATGAAAAGACATATTGGGCAAATCTTTCAGTCTTTCCCGGGTATTGCGCGTGCTTTTCTCTTTCAGCGCTGCATCGAGAGAATATTTCGACAGACGCACCAGCTTCAGTTGATTTCGCCATAGACTTTCATCAACCCGATAGTAATTGAGGGTAACGGATCGGCCACACTTTTTATATGTCAGCCAGACAGGCGGATGTTTTACACAGTACTGTGCACTTTGCTCACAAGCCCGAAGATACAACTCACCATCAGAAACCATCGCAAACACCGTGTCGTCAACGGTCAGGCTGTAACTGCCAAACAATGATCGGTATTCAATTGTGCCCAACGTTGCCAGGTATTCTTGTGATTTATAGATCCGCTTATAGGAGAGGCTTTTCATAAAATTCCTTTTAAAATCATAACATAAAAGAATGATTCACATTAACGGATCCGTTAACTACGAAAATAGGCAACTTATTCTTAAGGGGCAAGATTAATTTATGTTTTCCCGTCACCAACGACAAAATTTGCGAGGCTCTTTCCGAAAATAGGGTTGATCTTTGTTGTCACTGGATGTACTGCACATCCATACAGTAACTCACAGGGGCTGGATTGATTATGTACACTTCAGGCTATGCACATCGTTCTTCGTCGTTCTCATCCGCAGCAAGTAAAATTGCGCGTGTCTCTACGGAAAACACTACAGCCGGGCTTATCAGTGAAGTTGTCTATCGCGAAGATCAGCCCATGATGACGCAACTTCTACTGTTGCCATTGTTACAGCAACTCGGTCAGCAATCGCGCTGGCAACTCTGGTTAACACCGCAACAAAAACTGAGTCGGGAATGGGTTCAGGCATCTGGGCTACCCTTAACGAAAGTAATGCAGATTAGCCAGCTCTCCCCTTGCCACACAGTGGAGTCAATGGTTCGCGCTTTACGCACGGGCAATTACAGTGTGGTGATCGGTTGGTTGACAGATGATTTGACTGAAGAAGAGCATGCTGAACTTGTTGATGCGGCAAATGAAGGTAACGCTATGGGGTTTATTATGCGTCCGGTAAGCGCATCCTCTCACACAACGAGACAACTTTCCGGGCTAAAAATTCACTCTAATTTGTATCATTAAGTAAATTTAGGATTAATCCTGGAACTTTTTTTGTCGCCCAGCCAATGCTTTCAGTCGTGACTAATTTTCCTTGCGAAGGCTTGTCTGAAGCGGTTTCCGCGTTTTTTTTCTGTAAATTGTCGCTGACAAAAAGATTAAACATACCTTATACAAGACTTTTTTTTCATATGCCTGACGGAGTTCACACTTGTAAGTTTTCAACTACGTTGTAGACTTTACATCGCTAGGGGTGCTCGGCATAAGCCGAAGATATCGGTAGAGTTAATATTGAGCAGATCCCCCGGTGAAGGATTTAACCGTGTTATCTCGTTGGAGATATTCATGGCGTATTTTGGATGATAACGAGGCGCAAAAAATGAAAAAGACAGCTATCGCGATTGCAGTGGCACTGGCTGGTTTCGCTACCGTAGCGCAGGCCGCTCCGAAAGATAACACCTGGTACACTGGTGCTAAACTGGGCTGGTCCCAGTACCATGACACTGGTTTTATTCCTAACAATGGTCCGACCCACGAAAACCAACTGGGTGCAGGTGCTTTTGGTGGTTACCAGGTTAACCCGTATGTTGGTTTTGAAATGGGTTACGACTGGTTAGGTCGTATGCCGTACAAAGGCGACAACATCAACGGCGCATACAAAGCTCAGGGCGTTCAGCTGACCGCTAAACTGGGTTACCCAATCACTGACGATCTGGACATCTACACTCGTCTGGGTGGTATGGTATGGCGTGCAGACACCAAGGCTAACGTACCTGGTGGCGCATCCTTTAAAGACCACGACACTGGCGTTTCTCCGGTTTTCGCAGGTGGTGTTGAGTACGCGATCACTCCTGAAATCGCTACCCGTCTGGAATACCAGTGGACCAACAACATCGGTGACGCAAACACCATCGGTACTCGTCCGGACAACGGTCTGCTGAGCTTGGGTGTTTCCTACCGTTTCGGTCAGGGCGAAGCAGCTCCGGTAGTTGCTCCAGCTCCGGCACCGGAAGTACAGACCAAGCACTTCACTCTGAAGTCTGACGTTCTGTTCAACTTCAACAAAGCAACCCTGAAACCGGAAGGTCAGGCTGCTCTGGATCAGCTGTACAGCCAGCTGAGCAACCTGGATCCGAAAGACGGTTCCGTAGTTGTTCTGGGTTACACTGACCGCATCGGTTCTGACGCTTACAACCAGGGTCTGTCCGAGCGCCGTGCTCAGTCTGTTGTTGATTACCTGATCTCCAAAGGTATCCCGGCAGACAAGATCTCCGCACGTGGTATGGGCGAATCCAACCCGGTTACTGGCAACACCTGTGACAACGTGAAACAGCGTGCTGCACTGATCGACTGCCTGGCTCCGGATCGTCGCGTAGAGATCGAAGTTAAAGGTATCAAAGACGTTGTAACTCAGCCGCAGGCTTAAGTTATCGTCTGGTAGAAAAACCCCGCTGCTGCGGGGTTTTTTTTGCCTTTAGTAAATTGAACTGACTTTCGTCAGTTATTCCTTACCCAGCAATGCCTGCAGATCCTGCTTCAGAGAAGACATTTTATTCGCGTATTTCTCTTTGTTTTCCGCATCTTCAATCAGCTGAACAATCGTTTCAGAAAGCGTTTTACCGCGACGCTGTGCAAGACCAGCCAGACGTTGCCAGACAATAAATTCCAGATCGATCGATTTTTTGCGCGTATGCTGGTGTTCCGCATTAAAATGGCGCTTCCGTCTGGCCCGAATGGTCTGCTTCATGCGATTGACCAGTTCCGGATTCATATGCTTGTCAATCCAGCCATTTACCAGCACGGGTTCATTTTCGAGCGAGAGCAACACATCGACGGCTTCCTGGGCGGCACTGGCTTCTATGTAACGGGTAATTAACTCCCCTTCGCGATGCTTCTTCACCAGATACTTCCATTTCCAACCGCTTTCAAGATTTTCAAGTTGTTGATATTTCATAGCGATCTCAATGTTACCGTGTAACTCTTTACAGAATATCAGCTTTTTAGGCCAGTGAAGAAAAGAATCTCCATCCTGTGAGCTTTAACGCCCAGCCAGGAGTATTGTCGGTGCTTTCTACGTGTGCTGTAGTGCCGGTTACGGTATAATCGCGGCTTTGACAACAGACTAAAAAACATCAACTTTGACCATTACGAAACTTGCATGGCGTGACCTGGTTCCTGATACCGATAGCTATCAGGAAATATTTGCTCAGCCACATTTGATTGACGAAAACGATCCTTTATTCAGTGATACTCAACCGCGACTGCAATTTGCGCTGGAGCAGTTGCTGCATACGCGAGCATCCTCCTCTTTTATGCTGGCTAAGGCCCCGGAAGAGTCTGAGTATCTGAATCTTATTACCGATGCCGCGCGTACGCTACAAAGCGATGCAGGCCAACTGGTGGGCGATCACTATGAGGTTTCCGGCCACTCCATCCGCTTACGTCACGCAGTGAGTGCAGATGATAATTTTGCGACTTTAACGCAAGTTGTCGCTGCCGACTGGGTAGAAGCGGAGCAACTCTTTGGCTGCCTGCGCCAGTTTAATGGCGACATTACCCTGCAGCCTGGTCTGGTGCATCAGGCAAATGGCGGTATTCTCATCATCTCTTTGCGTACACTGCTGGCGCAACCTCTGCTGTGGATGCGGCTGAAAAATATCGTTAACCGCGAGCGTTTTGACTGGGTTGCGTTTGATGAGTCGCGCCCTCTCCCCGTCTCTGTGCCTTCGATGCCATTGAAGCTGAAAGTCATTCTGGTAGGCGAACGCGAATCATTGGCTGATTTCCAGGAGATGGAGCCAGAGCTTTCAGAGCAGGCTATTTATAGCGAATTTGAAGATACTCTGCAGATTGTCGATACGGAGTCAGTAAGCCAGTGGTGTCGCTGGGTGACATTTACCGCCAGACATAATCACTTACCTGCCCCGGGAGCGGATGCTTGGCCGGTACTTATCCGCGAAGCAGCACGCTACACCGGTGAACAAGAAACACTTCCGCTTAGCCCGCAGTGGATCCTCCGCCAGTGTAAAGAGGTCGCCTCCCTGTGTGATGGCGACACCTTCTCCGGCGAGCAGCTAAACTTAATGCTGCAGCAGCGTGAATGGCGCGAAGGTTTCCTCGCTGAACGTATGCAGGATGAGATCCTTCAGGAGCAAATCCTGATTGAAACCGAAGGCGAACGCATCGGGCAAATTAACGCCCTTTCGGTCATTGAATTTCCGGGTCATCCACGCGCTTTTGGCGAACCTTCTCGCATTAGCTGCGTTGTGCATATTGGCGATGGTGAATTCACCGACATCGAACGCAAAGCGGAGCTTGGCGGCAATATCCATGCGAAAGGGATGATGATCATGCAGGCGTTCCTGATGTCGGAACTACAGCTTGAGCAACAGATCCCCTTCTCAGCATCGCTGACATTTGAGCAGTCATACAGTGAAGTGGATGGCGATAGTGCCTCGATGGCTGAACTCTGCGCCCTGATAAGCGCCCTCGCTGATGTGCCAGTGAATCAGAGTATCGCTATCACAGGTTCAGTCGATCAGTTCGGCCGCGTCCAGCCGGTCGGTGGTTTAAATGAGAAAATCGAAGGCTTCTTTGCTATTTGCCAGCAACGTGAGTTAACGGGGAAACAAGGTGTCATTATCCCCACTGCTAACGTTCGCCATTTAAGTCTTCACAGTGAACTGGTGAAAGCGGTAGAAGAAGGCAAATTCACCATCTGGGCAGTAGACGATGTGACTGACGCACTGCCGTTATTATTAAATCTGGTGTGGGATGGCGAAGGCCAAACGACGCTGATGCAAACCATCCAGGAACGTATCGCGCAAGCATCGCAACAGGAAGGACGTCACCGTTTTCCATGGCCATTACGTTGGCTGAACTGGTTTATTCCGAACTGATCGGACTTGTTCAGCGTACACGTGTTAGCTATCCTGCGTGCTTCAATAAAATAAGGCTTACAGAGAACATGGTAGATAAACGCGAATCCTATACAAAAGAAGACCTTCTTGCCTCTGGTCACGGTGAACTGTTTGGCGCTAAAGGCCCGCAATTGCCAGCACCGAACATGCTGATGATGGACCGTGTGGTCAAAATGACCGAAACGGGTGGTAACTTCGACAAAGGGTATGTTGAAGCAGAACTGGATATCAATCCGGATCTGTGGTTCTTCGGATGCCACTTCATTGGCGATCCGGTTATGCCGGGATGCCTGGGCCTGGACGCAATGTGGCAGCTGGTAGGGTTCTACCTCGGCTGGCTGGGCGGCGAAGGTAAAGGCCGCGCGCTGGGCGTTGGCGAAGTGAAATTCACTGGTCAGGTACTGCCGACAGCGAAAAAAGTGACCTACCGTATTCACTTTAAACGCATTGTTAATCGTCGTCTGATTATGGGTCTGGCAGATGGCGAAGTGCTGGTTGATTGTCGTCTGATCTATACCGCCAGCGACCTGAAAGTCGGTCTGTTCCAGGATACGTCTGCCTTCTGATTATCATCAGACAGAGTATCAAAAGGCGAAACCTCCGCAATGCGGAGGTTTCTTTTTAAAGAGACAGAATCAGGCCATTACTACCCTGTCCGCCATGGCTTCTCGCCAGCCTCCCAGCCATTGTGACCTTTGATTCAGCGTCTGATAGGGACACATTTCTTTTGAGCGTCCGGCGATGCCGGCCTGATAACCACGTTGATGTGCCCGTTCCAAGCGATCTCGTTTTTGTCTCTTCATGCCTCGTTTCCCTCATACTGGTTTCTGGTGGAAAAGAAAACAGTGATTACTAAATGTGCAATCACAGTTAAGCAATACCGCGAATCATAACTGCCGTCAATGCGCAAAATTCACGCCACTGTCATATTTGTGAGCTACACGGGCATGTCGGTTGTACAAAAAATGTGAAGAGGAACAAATTTTTCCGCACGTTAGAAACAAAAAAACCGCCTCAGGCAACATACCGGAGACGGTTATATTTACAAATCTTTATAATTAAGGTAGACGCTTTATCTCTTGTGCAATAGAAGCGGCTTCCTGACTCCAGACACCGGCCAGCACTTTAACCATCTCATCGTAACCATCCTGAGTTTGCACTCCTTCCAGACGGAACGGACGTTTGATCAGTTGTCCCTGGTGGTTCAACAGCCACTCACCACTGACAATGACCTTGCCATCATAGCGACCGTTAAACTCCGTTACGGTAACATTGAGCGTGTCCTGGGCGCTTCCCAGAGGCTGGGAGGCAACCACCCAGCCGGGCAGTTGCGTACTCAGGTTGGCAACCAGGGTGTTGCGCAACTGTTGATCCAACGGGCTGGCCCACAAGTTGTTGTTGGCAATCACATACTTCACATCACTGGTTTGATAAACCACACCATTCCCCGCCAGATAGTCAGGAACAGTGACCTGCTCTACCCATAACAGACGATTGCCCTGGCTGGCGGTACTTTGTGTACCGCTCTGCACCACAGGTAACTGGTAATAGTTTTTATTAATTTCGCCGGAGCTGCATCCGGCCAGCCACAGTGCTGCAATCGTCACTAGCCACTTTTTCATTGTTTCGCCCTCTTCGGCTCTGGATCTTTTTTGTCCTTCGCTTCAAATACCAGCGCGTTACTCTTCTCATTGAGCGTTTTCAGCACCGGTTGCAGTTCTCGCAACACCTGATCAAGGCGCTGCATATCCGCCACCATCTTGTTGTAGGCTGCGGAGCCAGGCTGGAAGCCCTGCATGCTGCGATTCAATTCACGCAACGTTGACTGCATATCCGTCGGCAACTGCTGCATCGACTGGCTGGCGAGGATCTTGTTCATGCTATCCAGCGTCGTTTGCAGGTTTTTCATTGTGCGCTGACTTTCAGAAAGCGTACTGGTTGCCTGTTCAATCATCGGATTCAATGGCAGTTTGTTGATCTTATCCAACGCTTCCATCAGTCGTTGCTGGATTTGCGCCAGGCCGCCGCTAACAGTCGGGATAATCTGATAACCATTAAATTCACGAATACCGGTTATTGCAGGCGTATTTGGATAGAAATCGAGATCAACATACAGTGCACCAGTGACCAGGTTTCCGGTTTTCAGCGATCCGCGTAAACCACGTTTCAACAATTCGCCAAGGTGCTCAACAACATCCGCATTTTCGCCAAGCTGCATTTTCAGCCGCTCTGGCTCGATACGAATCAGTACCGGAATACGGTAATCATCGTTAAATGTCTGACGCATATTCGGCGCAAAGAATGGCACTTTGCTTACGGTACCCAGGCGAATACCCCGGAATTCTACCGGAGCTCCCGGTTGCAGACCGCGTACCGAATCTTTAAAGAACATCAGATAATCAATGTGATCGGTGTACAACGAATCCTGAATGCTCTTCTGATCATCATACAAAACGAAAGCTGTTTTCGGTGCCACTGGCTGCCCTAAATCCAGACCTTCCGGCACATCAAAGCTAACACCGCCACTAAGCAGCGTTGTCAATGAGCCCATCTCCACACGCATCCCCGCTGACGTCAGATCAACCGCAATGCCACTATCTTTCCAGAAGCGAACATTGCTGGTCACCAGTCGGTCATAAGGTGCATTGATGAACAGTTGATAACTGATATTGCGTTTTTGCGTATCGAAGGTGCTGGTTTCAACCGAACCTACCCGATAGCCACGGAACAGCACCGGATCTCCTGGCGAGAGCTGCCCGGCTTTTTTGCTATCGAGAATCACACGGATACCTTTCGCATCAGGCGGGGCCAACGGTGGTGAGTCCAGCAAATCGTATTTATCCATTTTGCTGCCTTTCGCGCCTGGCTGCAGTTCGATATAAACTCCAGACAGCAGCGTTCCCAGGCCGCTAATCCCTTCGCGACCAATCTGCGGTTTCACCACCCAAAAGACGGTGTCTTTATGCAGCAATTTTTCCATACCGGAATTCAGCCGCGCTTTGATTTCAACGTGCGTCAAATCATCAGCCAGTGTGGCGCTTTCAACCACGCCGACGTCAACGCTACGGCTTTTAATGGTGGTTTTGCCACCTTCAATTCCTTCCGCATTCGCGGTGATCAGGGTCACTTCCGGTCCCTGATGGCTGTAATGATAAAAAAGAACCCAGGCCCCAATGAGCGCCGTGACGATAGGAAATATCCACACGGGAGACCAGTTCTTCACTTTCTGGATTTTGGCTTCCCCATTATTAGATTCCATACTGTCAGGACTCCTCATGCTCTGATTCAGGTTGACGATCCCACGACAAACGCGGGTCAAACGTCATAGCAGAAAACATTGTCATTATGACGACTAAAGCAAACATTAATGCACCCATTGCCGGATAAATACTCATTAAACCTCCCATACGCACCAGCGCCGAGAGCACCGCGATAACGAAAACGTCAATCATCGACCAGCGGCCTACAAACTCAACAACTTCATAAATCAAATGCATTCTTTCACTGTCGCGCTTGCCATGCCCTTTGGCATCCCAACACAGCCACGCGATGGCGATCATCTTTAACGTTGGCACCATAATACTGGCCAGAAAGATCACCGCAGCGACGGGATAAGAGCCTTCGCTCCATAACAGAATGACCCCAGCGAGAATCGTCGACGGCATCTTCGAGCCTAATAAATCCGTCACCATGATGGGCAAAATATTAGCCGGAAGATACAGCATGATGGACGTTACAAGCAGCGCGAGTGTCCACTGCAGGCTGTTTCTACGCCGAACGTACCCTTTGGTACTACAACGCGGGCACACGGGTTCATCAGCAGGAAGGATTGCCGTACAACAGGAGCACGAACGCAGCCCCTGACGTATCCCCGTGACGCCTGGTTTTAGCGGCTGGCGCAGTTCTGGCATCGGGGCGATGTCGTCCCATAACCAGCGACGATCAACGCACTGAAAAGCGCGCAGTTGCAGGACACAAAATAAACACCAGGGGAGAAAGCTGCTGCCTACCCCAATGCTGCCGTAAGCCATCAGTTTAACGAAACTGACCAGCACACCCGCGAGGAAAATCTCCGCCATTCCCCAGGTTTTGAGTTGAAAAAGCACCCGTGCCAGTTGCTCTTTTAAACGGACCGGTAATTCCGCGCGATTCACCAGTAACAGAATGGTTATCAGACAAAACGCGGGAACCAGTTGCACAAACAACAGGAAAAAGGTGCCGAGGCTGGCGTAGTCCTCAGAAAAAAGCACGCCGGGAATTTCCAGTAATGTAATTTCACTGGTAACTCCTGCAACGTTCATATTCACAAAAGGAAACAAGTTGGACAGCAACAGCATGAACAGTGCAGCCAACGCATAGGCGGTGGGACGCTGCCGAGGGGCATCCCACGCCACGGTTAACGTTGTGCCACACCGGGGACATGCCGCTTTCTGACCATGCTCAAGGCGCGGTAACGCCACCAGCATGTCACACTGCGAGCACAGGATGTGCTTCGCGGCATGATGATGTTCGCACATTGGTACTCCTTAATGATGCGCTATTTTACAGATGACTAACAAAGTGTTGGTTTTCATGCCTGATAAACCCAGTTCATCAGGCAATTTTACCGTTGTCAGCTGTCTCTGTTTAAATCGACTATTTTGCGATCAGCCACCATTTTTTAACGCTTCAAGATACTCCCAGCGTTCAAAGGCTTGCTCCAGCTCCTGCTCTGCAGCAGCCATATCAGCAAGCACTTTTTGCGTCTGCTCATGCGGCTGACTGAAGAAGGAAGCATCCGCCACTTGCGTCTGTAGGGCTTCCAGCTTCGCCTCCAGATCTTCGAGCAATTGCGGTAGCTGCTCCAGTTCGCGCTGCAATTTATAGCTTAGTTTGCTACTGCTGCGTTTTACAGTTTCTGCTTTTGGCGCGGCGGCTTCTTCGCTTTTTTTCACCGCAGGCTGTTTGAGTGCCACATATTGTTCTTGCTGACCACGGGCATCATGATAACCGCCAACATAACGACCAATTTTACCGCCGCCTTCGAAGATCCAGCATTCTGTAACGGTGTTATCGACAAACTGACGATCGTGGCTAACCAGCAATACCGTGCCCTGATAGCTGTCGATCAGTTCTTCCAGCAGTTCCAGCGTTTCGACATCAAGATCGTTGGTCGGTTCGTCAAGAATCAATAAGTTGCTTGGTTTGAGGAACAAACGCGCCAGCAGCAAGCGGTTCCGCTCACCGCCAGAAAGCGCACGTACTGGCGTCATCGCCCGTTTCGGATGGAACAGAAAGTCCTGCAAATAGCCCAATACGTGGCGTGGCTTGCCATTAACCATCACCTCTTGCTTACCTTCGGCAAGGTTATCCATCACCGTTTTATCGGGATCCAGTTCCGCGCGGTGCTGATCGAAATAAGCCACTTCCAGTTTGGTGCCAACGTGAATACGCCCGCTGTCCGCTTGAAGCTGACCGAGCATCAGTTTCAGCAGCGTGGTTTTGCCGCACCCATTCGGACCAATCAGGGCAATTTTGTCGCCACGTAGAACCTGGGCAGAAAAATCTTTCACCAGTTGCTTACCGTTAACCTGGTAGCAAACGTCTTCCATTTCGAAAACGATCTTACCGGAGCGGCTGGCCTCTTCCACCTGCATCTTTGCGGTACCCATCACTTCGCGACGTTCACCACGTTCGCGACGCATCGCTTTCAGGGCGCGTACGCGGCCTTCATTACGGGTACGGCGTGCTTTGATCCCCTGGCGAATCCACACTTCTTCCTGCGCCAGTTTGAGATCGAACTCGGCATTTTGTAGTTCTTCCACGCGCAGGGCTTCTTCTTTTTCCTGCAGGTACTGGTCGTAATTCCCTGGATAGGTCACCAGCTTGCCGCGATCGAGATCAACAATGCGCGTCGCCATATTGCGGATAAACGAACGGTCGTGGGAGATGAAAATAATCGTCCCATTGAAGGTTTTAAGGAACCCCTCCAGCCAGTCGATGGTTTCGATATCCAGATGGTTAGTCGGTTCGTCCAGCAGCAATACGCGCGGATTGCTCACCAGCGCGCGTCCTAATGCCGCTTTACGCAACCAGCCGCCGGAAAGCGACGACAGCGCAACGTTAGGATCTAACCCCAGTTGCGCCAGCACTTCGTTGATGCGGTTTTCCAGCTGCCACAGGTTGTGGTGATCCAGCTGTTCCTGAACCTTCGCCAGTTCGTTGAGATTTTTCTCGCTCGGGTCGTTCATCACCAGGCGCGAAATATCGTGATAGCGTTTCAGATATTCCGCTTGTTCTTCAATGCCTTCGGCAACGAAATCATAAACGCTACCCTCAACGTTACGCGGCGGATCCTGTTGCAGATGAGCTACAATCAAATCTTGCTCATAAATAATGCGACCGTCATCCAGCCCTTGTTCACGGTTGAGGATTTTCATTAACGTCGATTTGCCTGCGCCGTTGCGGCCCACCAGACAAACACGTTCGTTATCTTCGATATGCAGTTCTGCGTTATCGAGAAGCGGCGCGTCGCTGAACGACAGCCATGCGCCATGCATACTGATTAATGACATTACTATTCCTTTCAGGCTGCGGTAATCAGCCAGCAGTTGTGGATCTGGCGGTTACGGGCGAAATCCTGGGAGAGCGTTTTTTGCGTAATTTCTTGTGCTTTCAGTCCCAGTTTTGCCAGGCCGTCGAGATCCATACGGAAGCCACGTTTGTTGTTCGAGAACATGATCGTCCCACCTGCACGCAGCAGACGTTTCAAATCTTTCATCAGCGCCAGATGATCGCGCTGAACATCAAACGCATCTTCCATTCGTTTTGAGTTAGAGAAGGTTGGCGGATCGATAAAGATCAGATCGAACTGTTCATTTGCCTCACGCAGCCACGCCAGGCAATCGGCCTGAATCAGGCGATGCGCACGCCTAGTCAGGCCATTCAGACGCAGGTTGCGTTCTGCCCATTCCAGATAAGTACGCGACATATCCACGGTGGTGGTGCTGCGTGCACCGCCTAATCCCGCATGCACGGTGGCGCTGCCGGTATAAGAAAACAGGTTGAGGAAATCTTTGCCTTTGCTCATCTGACCGAGCATACGGCGGGCGATACGGTGATCGAGGAACAGACCAGTATCGAGATAATCCGTCAGGTTCACCCACAAGTGAGCGTTATATTCGGTAACTTCAAGAAACTCGCCCTTCTCGCCCAGTTTCTGGTACTGGTTTTTGCCCTTCTGGCGTTCACGGGTTTTCAGCACCAGTTTGTTTGGCGCAATCCCCAGTACCGAAATGGTTGCAGCGATAATATCGAACAGACGCTGACGCGCTTTGTGCGCATCAATAGTTTTTGGCGGCGCATACTCCTGCACCACCACCCAGTCGGCATAACGGTCAACGGCAACGTTATATTCCGGCAGATCGGCGTCATACAGGCGGTAACATTCAATCCCTTCCTGGCGTGCCCACTTCTCGAATTTTTTGAGGTTCTTACGCAGGCGGTTGGCGTAATCTTCCGCTACCATTGCCGGTTTACTGTCTGGTGTGCTTTCGGCAACGTGGTAATTTTTCTGTACGCAGTCCAGCGGGCCGTTTTTCGCCTTGTACTGTTTGTCTGCACGCAGCTGCAGGCAGCTTAGCAGATCCGGCGAGGCACTAAACAAAGAGAGATTCCAGCCACCGAACTGGTTTTTCATGATTCGGCCCAGCAGACTATGCAGCGCAATCAGCGCCGGTTCGCTGTCCAGACGTTCACCGTATGGCGGGTTGCTCAACACTGTACCGTACGGCCCTTTCGGCAGCGGATTGGTCAGTTGCGCGACATCTTTCACCTCAAAGGTGATCAGTTCACCAATCCCCGCAAGACGGGCGTTAGTGCGCGCACGTTGAATCACCCGTGCGTCGCTGTCCGAACCGTAAAAATGAGAGCTATACTCAGCCAGGCCTTTACGGGCGCGAGTTTGCGCTTCCGCTTTCACTTCCTGCCAGATAGCTTCATCATGCTGCGCCCAGCCGCTAAAGCCCCAACGCCCACGGTGCAAGCCTGGTGCGCGATCGGTCGCCAGCATCGCCGCTTCAATCAGCAACGTACCGGAACCACACATCGGATCGAGCAGCGGTGTTCCTGACTGCCAGCCGGATCGCATCACAATAGCGGCTGCCAGGGTTTCTTTGATCGGCGCAATACCAGCACGATCGCGATAGCCACGCAGATGTAAACCATCACCACTCAGATCAAGAGCGATACTGGCGGTTTCTTTATGCAGCCAGACGTTAACGCGGATATCCGGCGCATCGCGATCAACATTTGGACGCGGCAGATTTTTCCGCGTGAAAGCATCGACGATCGCGTCTTTCACTTTCATCGCGCCGTACTGACTGTTGCGGATGGTGTCATTCAAACCACTGAAGTGGACAGCGAAGGTCGCGCCAGGATTAAACATCTCTGTCCAGTTGATCGCCTGAACACCGAGATAGAGGTCTAAATCGCTGTAAACCTTACACTCGCCCAGCGGCAACATAATACGCGAGGCCAGGCGGCTCCACATCAGGCTCTGGTAAACAAGCCGTGTGTCGCCCTTGAAATGGACCCCACCCTGAACCACCTGGCATTCAACGGCCCCCAGATTTTCCAGTTCAGTTTTTAACAGCTCTTCCAGCCCACGGGCCGTACTGGCAAACAGAGAATTCATATCGTCACTTTTACTCTAAGAGCCTACCGCAGTAGGCGTAATTGTTGCAGTCAGTCTGGACATGGAGAGCGCGGAGAAACCGGAGCGTACACAAGTACGTGAGGATTTCGAGCACAACCCAGGGCCAAACTGACAAATAAAATAGCCTAACGGGACAGGCGCTAAGAAAATTGTTGCGCATTATAGCTAATAAGCGCGTCATGTCATAAAGTTGAGGGCTTATTTTCATTTGAGGACCGCACCGTGGCGACATTAACCCGGCTTTTTATTCATCCTGTTAAATCGATGCGCGGCATTGGTCTTACACATGCTCTGGCTGATGTCAGTGGTCTGGCCTTCGATCGCATCTTTATGATCACGGAACCTGACGGTACGTTTATTACCGCTCGCCAGTTTCCCCAGATGGTACGGTTTACTCCTTCACCTGTGCATGATGGCTTGCATCTCACCGCACCAGATGGCAGTAGCGCATATGTTCGTTTTGCTGATTTCGCCACACAAGACGCACCAACCGAAGTTTGGGGCACACATTTTACCGCGCGAATTGCGCCAGACGCGATCAACAAATGGCTAAGTGGATTTTTCTCCCGCGAAGTGCAATTACGCTGGGTGGGGCCACAAATGACCCGGCGCGTGAAACGCCACAACACTGTACCTCTGTCATTTGCTGATGGCTATCCTTACCTTCTTGCTAACGAAGCCTCGTTACGTGATCTCCAACAACGTTGTCCGGCCAGTGTAAAAATGGAGCAATTCCGCCCCAATCTGGTGGTTTCCGCCGCGTCAGCCTGGGAAGAAGATAGCTGGAAAGTGATTCGCATTGGTGATGTGGTGTTTGATGTGGTTAAACCTTGTAGCCGCTGTATTTTCACCACCGTCAGCCCAGAAAAAGGGCAAAAACATCCGGCAGGCGAACCATTAAAAACATTGCAATCTTTCCGCACTGCCCAGGATAACGGCGATGTCGATTTTGGTCAGAATTTAATTGCCCGTAATAGCGGCGTGATTCGCGTTGGCGATGAGGTGGAAATTCTGGCAACGGCTCCGGCAAAAATTTACGGCGCAGCTGCCGCTGATGATACCGCCAACATCACGCAACAACCGGACGCAAATGTAGATATTGACTGGCAGGGACAGGCATTTCGTGGAAATAACCAACAAGTGTTGCTGGAGCAATTAGAAAATCAGGGAATTCGTATCCCTTATTCTTGCCGCGCGGGCATTTGTGGAAGTTGCCGTGTTCAGCTTTTAGAAGGCGAAGTCACGCCGCTGAAAAAATCAGCAATGGGCGATGATGGCACCATTCTTTGCTGTAGCTGTGTACCGAAGACTGCCCTTAAGCTGACGCGTTAGACTGCCTGTTCGAGGCTGAAGCTGTCAACATTCACCTGCGGTTTCAGCCTGTCGTTCATGATTTTAATGGCGTCGCCCAACTGCATCGCGCGACCCGCAATAACAACGCAGGGTTGTGCCAGCAGGCATAGCGCGGCATTTTCGCCAGATTCAACGACCAGCAAATTGACCTGCTCGTGAGTATCGCTCAACCAAACGCAGGCCGCATCGCCCGGCATGGGCACCCACATTTCACCATGGGAGACAAAATGCCAGCTTTTCGGCATTTGCGGTTTGAGATAACGAATTGCTACCAGTGCATTCAGCACCAGTTCGGCTTTTTGGTCTTTAGATAAATTAAAATCGCGGCACTTTTCTTCAAAAGAGAAATAGAGCGCGGCATCATCAACGCAAAAGCCTGCGGGAGAAAAGGCATCTGGAGTCAACATTTTGCGCGCAAAACGTGAGCGAAATAGCATACCATTGGCTAAATCGAGCATCATTCGATCGTGCTCTTCATCGTAATACCAACGCCAGTTATCGTCTGGTTTAATTCGCATCTGCCTCTCCCCTACCCTATAAAACCGCAGCAACACAATCCATTGTCGCTTCGCTTAATAACCTCAACAATAAAAGTACAAAATGTCTAAATAAGCAACAACGATGAATATAAAACAACCAGGGCTGAAAATAAAGCCCTGATTATCTTATAAAGAGGAATTCGAAGAAATAATTAGATATGGGTAACGATTTCTTTAATCAGCGGCGGACCTTTAAAAATAAAACCAGAATAAATTTGCACCAGTGAGGCACCCGCAGCAATCTTTTCACGCGCAGCGATAACCGAGTCGATGCCGCCAACACCGATGATCGGTAAGCGACCGTTTAATTCTAGTGACAAGCGGCGAATAATTTCTGTGCTTTTTAACTGAAGCGGACGACCACTTAAGCCACCGGTTTGATCGCAATTTTTCATTCCCTGAACCAGAGAACGATCGAGAGTGGTATTGGTTGCAATAACGCCATCAATATTATGGCGAACTAAACTATCGGCAACCTGGATCAATTCGTCTTCAGAAAGATCCGGCGCGATCTTCACTGCGATCGGCACATATTTATGGTGCATCGCTTGCAAATCATTTTGCTTATTTTTAATCGCGGTTAAGAGATCATCCAGCGCTTCACCATATTGCAGCGTGCGTAATCCTGGGGTATTCGGCGATGAAATATTGATGGCGATATATCCCGCATAGGCATAGATTTTTTCCATACAAATCAGATAGTCATCTTTGCCCTGCTCCACTGGCGTATCTTTATTTTTGCCGATATTAATACCCAAGACGCCGTCATAATGGGCCTTTTTTACGTTCTCTACGAGGTTATCAACGCCAAGATTATTAAAGCCCATACGGTTGATCAAACCTTCGGCATCTACCAGACGAAAGAGACGCGGCTTGTCATTACCAGGCTGTGGACGTGGCGTGACGGTACCGATCTCGATCGATCCAAATCCCATCGCGCCTAACGCATCAATGCACTCCCCGTCTTTATCAAGACCGGCTGCCAGACCAAGCGGATTTTTAAACGTCAGGCCCATGCAGTTAACAGGTTTCGCAGGCACTTTCTGCCGCACCAGTGCTTCAAACGGTGTTCCGGTAATGCGGCGTAATTGCTGAAAAGTAAACTCATGAGCGCGCTCTGGATCGAGCTGGAAAAGGGCTTTACGAACGAAGGGGTAGTACATGAACTCTCCTGGATTCCCGGTGTGCAAACCGGGGGCGTATTATGTGCGAGTTCGGACCAAAAGGGAATTGACCTGCGGCAAAAAAAACGCAAACGTTTTCAGAACCTGTTTCAGGGCAGATTTTGCTCCTTCTTTGCACTCAACCCGCCGTAATCATTTATCGTCCGCCAGGCGACATGACACGGTGCTATTACCTGACACCAGTTTGTCTGACGCTGGCTTTTAGGCGGCACGACTCCCGCATTACTTAACGCTTTACCATTTACGCTCACCTGAATCAGGTTAATGTAGTAAGGCGTTGGGTTAGTGAGTTGTACACCCTGCGAATTCCGTGTCCAGCGTAATTGTTGATAAGCTTCCAGCGGGTCGCCCGGCAAACCTTCGGGTCGCCAGAACAGTTTAAATACCGAGCGCATCGCCACTTTTACGCTCTGATTTTCAACTTTGCCGGATGGCACGCTGGCAATACTTAACTCAAATAGCGTTTCGCGATCCACAGGCAAGATGTCGCTTTCCGTTCTCAGCAAGCGCAACGTGCCTGTAGTACCGGGCTTCAGGAGAATAAGTGGCGGAGCGGCCAGTAATAGTGCTGGCACTGTCGACGCTTCCCCCCCGGCCCAACGCGTTGGGCGATTGATTTTGCTGTTAATAAGCCAGGATTC
>NZ_JBQZXC010000027.1:0-37859 GCF_053555815.1 Shigella sp. SIG6
CCATCGGCAGGAGGTTAAGACTCTTCCTTACGGTTTCACGTACTCGATAGCATTAACATACCAGTTCGCTTCCCCGGCAGGGGTATTCACCACCGCCAGATCGCCGACTTCTTTTTTCAGCAATGCGCGGGCCATCGGGGAATCGATAGAGATGTAATCTTTACGGCCAAAAATTTCATCGTAGCCGACAATACGGAAACGGTGAGTCACGCCATCGTCGTTTTCAATCTCCACCCACGCGCCAAAAAAGACTTTGCCTTCCTGCTGAGGGGAGTAATCGACGATTTTGAGATTTTCCAGGCATTTAGTGAGATAGCGCACGCGACGGTCGATTTCACGCAGACGCTTTTTATTATACTGATAGTCAGCATTTTCGCTGCGGTCGCCCAGACTTGCGGCCCAGGTCACCTTTTTTGTGACCTCCGGGCGTTCTTCACGCCAGAGATAATTAAGCTCTTGTTTGAGTTTTTCATACCCTTCCCGGGTAACCAGGGGCGTTTTCATCTCGTTGATTCCCTTTGTCTGTTTGATAATGCGCACATTGGGTATAACGTGATCATATCAACAGAATCAATAATGTTTCGCCGAATAAATTGTATACTTAAGCTGCTGTTTAATATGCTTTGTAACAATTTAGGCTGAAATTCATACCAGATTTAGCTGGTGACGAACGTGAGCTTTTTTAAGAATACACGCTTACAAATTGTTGCGAACCTTTGGGAGTACAAACAATGCAAGAGAACTACAAGATTCTGGTGGTCGATGACGACATGCGCCTGCGTGCGCTGCTGGAACGTTATCTCACCGAACAAGGCTTCCAGGTTCGAAGCGTCGCTAATGCAGAACAGATGGATCGCCTGCTGACTCGTGAATCTTTCCATCTTATGGTACTGGATTTAATGTTACCTGGTGAAGATGGCTTGTCGATTTGCCGACGTCTTCGTAGTCAGAGCAACCCGATGCCGATCATTATGGTGACGGCGAAAGGGGAAGAAGTGGACCGTATCGTAGGCCTGGAGATTGGCGCTGACGACTACATTCCAAAACCGTTTAACCCGCGTGAACTGCTGGCCCGTATTCGTGCGGTGCTGCGTCGTCAGGCGAACGAACTGCCAGGCGCACCGTCACAGGAAGAGGCGGTAATTGCTTTCGGTAAGTTCAAACTTAACCTCGGTACGCGCGAAATGTTCCGCGAAGATGAGCCGATGCCGCTCACCAGCGGTGAGTTTGCGGTACTGAAGGCACTGGTCAGCCATCCGCGTGAGCCGCTCTCCCGCGATAAGCTGATGAACCTTGCCCGTGGTCGTGAATATTCCGCAATGGAACGCTCCATCGACGTGCAGATTTCGCGTCTGCGCCGCATGGTAGAAGAAGATCCAGCGCATCCGCGTTACATTCAGACCGTTTGGGGCCTGGGCTACGTCTTTGTACCGGACGGCTCTAAAGCATGAGGCGATTGCGCTTCTCGCCACGAAGTTCATTTGCCCGTACGTTATTGCTCATCGTCACCTTGCTGTTCGCCAGCCTGGTGACGACTTATCTGGTGGTGCTGAACTTCGCGATTTTGCCGAGCCTCCAGCAGTTTAATAAAGTCCTCGCGTACGAAGTGCGTATGTTGATGACCGACAAACTGCAACTGGAGGACGGCACGCAGTTGGTTGTGCCTCCCGCTTTCCGTCGGGAGATCTACCGTGAGCTGGGGATCTCTCTCTACTCCAACGAGGCTGCCGAAGAGGCAGGTCTGCGTTGGGCGCAACACTATGAATTCTTAAGCCATCAGATGGCACAGCAACTGGGCGGCCCGACGGAAGTGCGCGTTGAGGTCAACAAAAGTTCGCCTGTCGTCTGGCTGAAAACCTGGCTGTCGCCCAATATCTGGGTACGCGTGCCGCTGACCGAAATTCATCAGGGCGATTTCTCTCCGCTGTTCCGCTATACGCTGGCGATTATGCTATTGGCGATAGGCGGGGCGTGGCTGTTTATTCGTATCCAGAACCGACCGTTGGTCGATCTCGAACACGCAGCCTTGCAGGTTGGTAAAGGGATTATTCCGCCGCCGCTGCGTGAATATGGCGCTTCGGAGGTGCGTTCCGTTACCCGTGCCTTTAACCATATGGCGGCTGGTGTTAAGCAACTGGCGGATGACCGCACGCTGCTGATGGCGGGGGTAAGTCACGACTTGCGCACGCCGCTGACGCGTATTCGCCTGGCGACTGAGATGATGAGCGAGCAGGATGGCTATCTGGCAGAATCGATCAATAAAGATATCGAAGAGTGCAACGCCATCATTGAGCAGTTTATCGACTACCTGCGCACCGGGCAGGAGATGCCGATGGAAATGGCGGATCTTAATGCAGTGCTCGGTGAGGTGATTGCTGCCGAAAGTGGCTATGAGCGGGAAATTGAAACCGCGCTTTACCCCGGCAGCATTGAAGTGAAAATGCACCCGCTGTCGATCAAACGCGCGGTGGCGAATATGGTGGTCAACGCCGCCCGTTATGGCAATGGCTGGATCAAAGTCAGCAGCGGAACGGAGCCGAATCGCGCCTGGTTCCAGGTGGAAGATGACGGTCCGGGAATTGCGCCGGAACAACGTAAGCACCTGTTCCAGCCGTTTGTCCGCGGCGACAGTGCGCGCACCATTAGCGGCACGGGATTAGGGCTGGCAATTGTGCAGCGTATCGTGGATAACCATAACGGGATGCTGGAGCTTGGCACCAGCGAGCGGGGCGGGCTTTCCATTCGCGCCTGGCTGCCAGTGCCGGTAACGCGGGCGCAGGGCACGACAAAAGAAGGGTAAATAAACGGGAGGCGAAGGTGCCTCCCGTTTTGCTTTCTATAAGATACTGGATAGATATTCTCCAGCTTCAAATCATTACAGTTTCGGACCAGCCGCTACCAGCGCGGCACCCGCAGGGGTGTCGGTGTATTTATCGAAGTTGTCGATAAACAGTTTCGCCAGGGTTTCGGCTTTTTCCTGCCACTGTTCCGGAGAAGCGTAGGTGTTACGCGGATCGAGAATCTTCGTGTCTACGCCCGGCAGTTCGGTTGGGATCGCCAGGTTAAACATCGGCAGAGTGAAGGTTTCTGCATTATCCAGCGAACCGTTGAGGATGGCGTCGATAATGGCGCGGGTATCTTTAATCGAGATACGTTTGCCAGTGCCGTTCCAGCCAGTGTTAACCAGATAAGCCTGCGCGCCCGCCGCCTGCATACGTTTCACCAGCACTTCTGCGTACTGAGTCGGGTGCAGCGACAGGAACGCCGCGCCGAAGCAAGCGGAGAAGGTTGGCGTCGGTTCGGTGATGCCACGCTCAGTACCGGCCAGTTTGGCGGTGAAGCCAGAGAGGAAGTGATACTGGGTTTGATCGGCAGTCAGGCGAGAAACCGGCGGCAACACGCCGAAAGCATCAGCAGTCAGGAAGATAACCTTAGTCGCGTGGCCCGCTTTGGAAACCGGCTTAACGATGTTATCGATGTGATAGATTGGATAAGAAACGCGGGTGTTCTCGGTTTTTGAACCATCATCAAAGTCGATAGTGCCATCTTCACGCACGGTGACGTTTTCCAGCAGCGCATCACGACGGATAGCGTTGTAGATTTCAGGTTCCGCTTCTTTCGACAGCTTGATAGTTTTTGCGTAGCAGCCGCCTTCGAAATTAAACACGCCGTCATCGTCCCAGCCGTGTTCGTCATCGCCAATCAGGCGGCGTTTCGGGTCGGTGGAAAGGGTGGTTTTACCGGTGCCGGAAAGGCCGAAGAACACCGCAACATCGCCTTTCTCGCCAACGTTGGCGGAGCAGTGCATAGAAGCGATACCTTTCAGCGGCAGCAGGTAGTTCATCATCGAGAACATCCCTTTCTTCATTTCGCCGCCGTACCAGGTGCCGCCAATCAGCTGCATGCGCTCGGTCAGGTTAAACGCCACGAAGTTTTCGGAGTTCAGACCCTGTTCTTTCCACTGCGGGTTAGTGCACTTCGCGCCGTTCATAACGATAAAGTCTGGTTTGAAACCTGCCAGCTCTTCATCGCTCGGGCGAATAAACATGTTTTTGACAAAATGCGCCTGCCAGGCCACTTCGGTGATGAAACGGACGGAAAGACGAGTATCCGGGTTCGCACCACAGAAAGCGTCGACAACGAACAGACGTTTGCCGGAAAGCTGCCTGGTCACCAGGCCTTTCAGATGCTGCCAGGTTTCCGGAGAGAGAGGTTTGTTGTCGTTCTTACCTTTGCCTTTGTCTGCCCACCAGAAAGTATCGCGAGTGGTATCGTCACGGACGATATACTTATCTTTTGGTGAACGACCGGTGAAGATCCCGGTATCGACGGCAACGGCACCCAGATTAGTTAACACCCCGCGCTCATAACCTGTCAGGCTCGGATCGAGCTCTTCCTGATACAGCAGGTCGTAGCTTGGGTTGTAAACGATATCATGTACGTCACTGATACCATAAGCCTCGAGTTCTTGCGGGGTCAAACCATTGTTAACGCGCATTTCACTGCTCCTTAGCCAATATGTATTGCCTGAATAGTAAAGTCTTTTTGGGGGTGTTAACCGCGACAAGGCTCATAGATTTACGTATCTGGAGAAATTCATATTTGACAAAAAACTCCGTGATTCCTGTCACGAAACGGTTGCTATTATCGCAGAAATAGCATTTTAGGTGTGGAAAATGTTATCAAAAGGTTAAATCTTGGTTTATATGGCGGGAATATTGTGAGTGGAATCGCATTCCTGAATGAAATTGATGCAAATTCAACCGGTAAAGTATCGATTCACCACGCTAACTTTTTTTGATTATTTTCTGAAAAAAGCAAAATACTACTGCCCGGATGCGATAATTAACCCACCTTTTGATTCTGGATAACCAACATGGATAACGTTGAACTTTCACCGGCAACACGCTGGGGGATGATTGCTACCGGATTACTTCAGGGGCTGGTTTGCTACCTGCTTATCGCCTGGCTTGCCGGAAAAAATCACAGTTGGATTGTTTATGGCGTGCCTGCGACCGTCGCGTTTTCATCCGTTTTACTCTTCTCCGTGATCTCTTTTAAACAGAAGCGCCTTTGGGGATGGCTGGCGCTGGTGTTTATTGCCACGACAGGGATGAGCGGTTGGCTGAAGTGGCAAACTGATGGCATGAACCCCTGGAGAGCTGAAAAGGCGATTTGGGATTTTGGCTGCTATCTGCTGTTGATGGCAATGTTGTTGCTACCGTGGATACAACAAAGCCTTCGTATCCGCAATGGCAGTAGCCGCTATAGCTACTTTTACCAGTCAGTATGGCATAACGTACTTATATTACTGGTGATTTTTCTCTCCAATGGCCTGACGTGGCTGGTGCTTTTACTGTGGGGTGAGTTGTTTAAACTTGTTGGCATCACGTTTTTCAATACGCTCTTTTTTGCAACCGACTGGTTTATGTATCTTACATTTGGTCTGGTTACCGCACTGGCGGTGATCCTCGCGCGTACACAGTCACGTTTAATCGACTCTATTCAAAAGTTGTTCACGCTAATCGCCACGGGGTTGCTGCCGTTAGTATCATTGCTAACCCTGATGTTTATCATCACCCTGCCGTTTACGGGCCTGAGCGCGATTTCTCACCACATCTCCGCCGCCGGGTTGCTGTTAACGCTGGCCTTTTTGCAATTGATCTTAATGGCTATTGTCCGCGATCCGCAAAAAGCGTCACTTCCCTGGACGGGGCCGTTGCGTTGCCTGATTAAAACCGCTTTGCTGGTTGCTCCGCTGTATGTGTTCGTCGCCACCTGGGGGTTATGGCTGCGGGTCGCTCAGTACGGCTGGACTGTCGACCGCTTGCAGGGCGCGCTGGCGGAGCTGGTGTTACTGGTGTGGTCGCTGGGGTATTTTGTCAGTATCGTCTGGCGTAATGGGCAAAATCCCCTTGTTCTTCAGGGCAAAGTGAACCTTGCGGTTTCGTTATTGGTGTTGGTGATACTGGTGCTTCTTAATTCGCCGGTGCTGGACAGTATGCGTATTAGCGTGAACAGTCATATGGCGCGTTATCAGAGCGGCAAAAACACGCCAGACCAGGTAACTATCTACATGCTCGAACAGAGCGGTCGCTATGGACGTGCGGCGCTTGAGTCGCTGAAAAGCGATGCCGGGTTTATGAAAGACCCGAAACGCGCGCGGGATCTGCTGATGGCGTTAGATGGAGGGCAACATCTTCAGGAACAGGTATCGGAAAAAGTATTAGCCGAAAATGTGTTAATTGCCCCTGGTTCTGTTAAACCGGATGCGACATTCTGGTCGGCCTTAATCCAGGATCGCTATAACGTGATGACCTGTATTGAAAAAGACGCCTGCGTACTGGTCGAGCAAGATCTGAATAGTGATGGTCAGGCGGAGCGGATCCTGTTTGCTTTTAATGATGACAGAGTCATTGTCTATGGCTTTGACTCAGACAGAAAAGAATGGGACGCGCTTGATATGAGTTTACTTCCGAACGAAATAACGAAAGAAAAATTACTCACAGCTGCGAAGGATGGAAAACTGGGGACGAGGCCGAAAGCGTGGCGCGATCTGACGGTAGATGGTGAAACGCTGGAAATAAACTTAAGTAAGTGACAACGCTTTTATCGGATACGACGCTGTATCTGACCAAAATAATTTGCGATTTATTTCATAGGCGCTGGTAAGCGCAGCACATCAGGCCATTAAGTCGTAAAATCCGGCAGAGCCCTCTCTGCCGGACATACTCATTAATGAACTTGCGGATCTGCCGGAGACGCGTTGTTGCGGATTTCAGCAATATCCATCGCATTGAACAGATAGTGGTTACCGCAGTAATCACAATGCATGTCAATTTCGCCATCTTCCGCCAGGATGCTATCAACTTCTTCATCAGGCAGCGTTTTCAGCGCATCGGCGCAACGTTCACGCGAGCAGGTGCATTTGAACTCCACATCCTGCGGATCGTAAACCGTCACCTCTTCTTCGTGATACAAACGCCACAACACTTCGTTTGCCGGTAAGGTCAGCAGTTCTTCGGTTTTGATGGTTTCGGTTAGCGTCGCCAGGTGGTCAAAGTCGTCCTGCTGGGTATTTTGCGCAGGCATTACCTGCAACAACATACCGCCTGCAGCCGGTTTGCCGTCTACGTCGCCGGTGCGAATAAACAGGCGCGTCGGCAGCTGTTCAGAACGCATAAAGTAATCTTCTAGGCAGGCCGCCAGGGTATCACCTTCCAGACCAACTACGCCCTGATAGCGTTCGCCTTCGCTCGGGGTAATGGTGATCACCACGTAACCATTGCCGACCTGCGTTTTCAGGTCGGCATTTTCTGGAATTTCGCCCTGCACGCGCGCCACACCGCGCATTTGCTGGTTATTGTTACCGTTAATAACCGCCAGATTCATCGGACCGTCGCCCTGCAGCTGTACGGTGATATCACCATCAAACTTCAGCGTAGCGGTTAACAGGCTGGTCGCAACCAGCAGTTCTGCCAGCACGTTTTTAACGGGCTGCGGATAATCGTGGTTCTCAAGGATCTGTTGCAGGGTTTCCGAAACGGTTACCAGTTCGCCGCGAACGGCAAAATTTTCAAACAGATAGCGATGTAATTGGTCATGTTGCGGCATAATCATCTCTCTTGCAGGTGACAGTTATTCACTGTCGCCGTGTTTAAATCGTAACAGGTCGCGGCGCTCTTTTTTGTCCGGGCGTCGGTCCGGGTGCGGCATGGTTAAGGCATTAAGTTTACGTGCCATCGCCATTTTTTCGCGTTTCTCTACACTTTCCGCAGTCTCTTCATACAGCAAGGCTGCCTCGCTGGCGGGGAGACGCTGTTCAGTAATCGCCTTTACAATCACCGTGCGTTCGTCATTTCCCTGGCGCAGAGTGAGCGTGGCATTCAGCTCGACGATTTTGCTCGGCTTGCTGCGCTGCCCGTTGTAATGCACCTTACCGCCTTCAATCATTTCACGGGCCAGCGCGCGGGTTTTATAAAAACGGGCAGCCCATAGCCATTTATCCAGTCGAACCTCAACAGCAGGTTTCTCTTTCATGGCGTCTCCTTCACATTAGCGAGGGGATCAGGCGGCGGTAGTCATTCAGTGACGGATGGCGTTGATACTGTTTCTCGGCAATCCCGGAATCAGGATTAGTCACGCCGAGGCAGTAACGAATACCAAATTGCGCGGCAGCATCGAGAATCGCTTCGCTGTCATCAATAAACAGCGTTCTTTCAGCTTTCAGACCCGTAGCTTCGGCCACCGCATGCCATAACCGCTGATCCTCTTTCGGATAACCAAATGTGTGGGTGGAAAGTAATAAATCAAGGTGTGCGTCCAGACCCGTATGCTCAAGTTTTACCGCCAGGTTGTGCGGATGAGCATTGGTGAGCAAAATTCGCTGCTTACCGCTGGCTTTCAGTGCCTCAAGAAACGGAATGGTATCTTCACGCAGTACGGCGCGCGGTCCCATCTCGGTGGTCATCGCACAGATATCCAGACCCAGTTGCTCACTCCAGTAATCAAGACAGTACCAGTTTAGCGTATGCTGTACGTCGTGATATTGCTGGCGCATATATTCCATCGCTTCCTGTGGCGTAACCCCGTTTTTCGCGCCCCATGTTTCAGGCACCAGCTTTTGCCAGAAATAGTTATCGAAGGCGAGGTCGAGCAACGTGCCGTCCATATCCAGCAGAACGGTATCTACGTCCTGCCAGGCAATGTTGATATGCATGAGGGAAATCTCCAGAGTGAAGCAATTTGCGCGACAGGGTAGCATAACCTGCCGCGCAAACGTGTTATTCGATAAGGCTTTCTGAAGGGGTGATCAGTTGCGGGTTCAGGCAGCTTTCATAATAGGCCTGAATCTCCATCATGCGAGTGCGATGACGCTGGTAACGACGGCAGGCCTGTACGCCATTGTAAATGGCGCTACCCAGCATCGTCAGTAGCAGCAATGTGGTGCTGAGATAGCGCCACAGGCCGGAACGATCCGGGATCGGATGAAGGCCAATATGCTGCGTACCATTGGCGTCAGTGAAGATTTTTGTGACGATACCTTCGGCGTTAAACGGCGTATGCATCAGCATTTGTGCCAGTTTCTGGAAAGCGTTCCACTGTTCTTGCGGCGGGTAGTCGTAAAGTGATGCCGAAGGCCAGGGCTGATCAACAAAATCGCTGCCTTCGTCGCTGACAATCAGGAATCCGCCGGGGGCCGGACTGTTTAGTGATTGTGCCGCTCGCGCCGTTTCATGCGTGATAAACGGCGCGGTGGAGGTTGCCACCAGGTTATCCAGCGATTCCGCACTCACCGGGCGTAATAACACATTCACGCCATCGAGCTTCCCGGCGTTGGCGCGTTTTACCAGCGCGTCCCAGTCTTTACTGTTGCCGAGATTGACCAGCGCATTTTTCAGTCGCACACAGTCATCTTTGGCAGAACATAAATCCGCTGTCTTCAGTACAATGTCGCCAAAATCATCAAGCAATACCATGCCGGATTTTTGAATCGCTGAACGTAATGAGGCACTGACGCGAGATTCATCTTCCGGTTTAGGGTGCAGCTGGCGATTAACTGCTTCAGTCAATGCCGTCGCTTTGTTGACCAGTTCAGATTCTGGTAATGGTAATGAGCGGGCGTCATTCCAGATGATCTGCGAGCAGTCAAACGGTAAAAAAGGTGAATTGGTTTTCGCGCTCCAGGTTCCGGAAGTGCGAATATTACACATTCCCGTACCGCTAATACGCAATGTATCGCCTACCCGCACGCCAGCGTCAGCCAGTTGTTTTACGCTGGTGGCTTCAATGGTCTGCGCGCCTTTCATCCATGAGAGAGTGAATTTCAGCGGCATATCCAGCGGGATCCAGAATAACAGCATAAACAGCACCAGCAGCGAGCCCGCAGCGATAATCGTACTGCGCAGCCAGTGCTGTAACGGAAAGTTTTTTACTTCATCATGCAGCGAAAGATATCGCCCCTGACGCACTACGTGGCGGTCGAGATAGATATCAATATCGGTTTGTTGACCGAGATCCTGAGCAATGTATGGCTGCCAGTGTGCGGGATAGACCAGGTCGATAATACCGAGTGAAATATTGTTGATCTGTTCCTGATCGTTTTCGCCAAACAATCCCCAACGACGGGGTGTACCGCGCAGACAATGAATTTCTCGCAGGGAGGATTTTGCCGGGGGCGCGAATAGCCCCCACAGACCTGCGCCCAGCAGCAGTAATGCGCCGCCTGCCAGCCACGGAACAAATACATCCGGGGTAATCAGGCAGAAAAAGAACATCAGGAAGGAGGCGACGATCAGCAACGCTTCACGCAGCCCGCGCGGACGACTCAGCGCATATTCTTCATGCGTTTCTTTGCGAATATTGAGTAGCTCGATTTGCTCACTCTCTTCCCCGCGAATCGACGCCTGCGTGGACGGAACAGGTTGCAAGGCATAGCCGCGCGTTTCCTGCATGTACTCCTGCAGCGTATGACCGTTGAGTGAAATAACCAACGGCAGCGAATCGGTATGAATCAGTTCAACGGTATTCTCATCGTTGATGTACTGTTCCCAGAAGGGGGGCAGGTGGACTTCTACCGAATCGAGGTAGTAACGCCATTTATTCGGATCGTCGGTAGAGATGCCGTAACGTGTGATAGCGTGTGTCAGCATCATGACGTTGTTGCTTTCGGCATTCAGCGCCAGAGAGATCGGTGCCGCGCTAGCTCCCGTTGGGCCAGGCACCTGTAATACCTGCGTCAGGCTCTCAAGATAATTTTCAACGGCGCTACGTTCTTCAGGTGTGAGTTTACGCGTTTGCGCATCCGCGAAGGCGTTGGTCCAGGGCAGCTGACGCCGTCTGGATCGCACTTTTATCAGCCATCCCGCAAGTAGTGAGCAGGCCAGCAAAGCAGCTAAAAAAATCACAATGGTGCTCATGCTTTCCCCATCTTACTTAGTCTGTCAGGCGTGGTCAGTCGCACCGGACACAATACATGATTCTGCGGTTGGCTATCGGCAAGCGTGGAGTTTAACTTGAGCATCATTAAGCACATCACAGTAACCGCTGATCATAGCAAACCCTCTGAAGGCGGAATATCAGCAAATTCCTGGAGTTATTTCAACCTATTGACTTTTAATTTGATTTGAGGACGATTATTTATTAAGTTACATAAATGTAAATAACATGCAATTCACATTGCCGAAAGCGTGTCCGATATCGCACAATAACCGCTGATTTCACAGCATAGATCCCACGATGAGCAAATCATTACAAAAACCCACCATTCTGAATGTTGAAACTGTAGCCCGTTCCCGACTGTTTACCGTCGAGAGCGTGGATCTGGAGTTCAGCAATGGCGTGCGGCGTGTTTATGAACGAATGCGTCCAACCAACCGGGAAGCAGTGATGATTGTGCCGATTGTGGACGATCACCTGATCCTGATCCGCGAATACGCAGTGGGAACTGAATCCTACGAATTAGGTTTTTCGAAAGGATTAATTGATCCGGGTGAAAGCGTCTACGAAGCCGCTAACCGCGAGCTAAAAGAAGAGGTTGGATTTGGTGCGAACGATCTGACTTTTTTGAAGAAGCTCAGCATGGCACCGTCTTACTTTTCCAGCAAAATGAATATCGTGGTCGCGCAAGATCTCTACCCGGAATCGCTGGAAGGCGATGAGCCAGAGCCGCTACCACAGGTGCGCTGGCCGCTGGCGCATATGATGGATTTGCTGGAAGACCCTGACTTCAACGAAGCGCGTAATGTCAGCGCGCTGTTCCTCGTGCGCGAATGGTTGAAAGGGCAGGGGCGAGTGTAAATGCGTGAAGTTTGCCTGATGCACAACGCTTATCAGGCTTATGGGGTTCCTGCAATATATTGATTTTTCACGGTTTTGTTAGCCGGATAACGCGTTCACCCGCATCCGGCATAAACAAATGCACTTTGTCAGCCAACTGAAAAGGCGCCGAAGCGCCTTTTTAATCAGAACAATTCCTGTGCCTCACCATTATCGATAATGGTCGTTCCCACCTCGTGCACCGCCTGTTGTGTCGGCTGCGTACCTTCGATGAAATACTCTTCGCGGCTGTTGCCACCATTAGCTAACTGCCCGGTGCTGCGATCGATATTCACCGTCACAATACCCGGAGGCGGCGTCAGTGGCTGCTCCGGCACACCTTCAAGAACGGCTTTCATATAAGCGTCCCATGCAGGCTGGGCACTCTTGGCACCGCCTTCGTAACCTGAGATCTGATCTTTAATCGCTCCGGAAGCCGTTGTATGACCGAGATTACGACGGTGATCATCAAAGCCAATCCAGACCGAGGTCACAACGCCCGGACCGTAACCCGAGAACCACGCATCTTTCGAACTGTTAGTGGTACCGGTTTTCCCGCCGATATCGCGACGCTGCAAATCACGACCTGCACGCCAGCCGGTACCCTGCCAGCCTGGTTCACCAAAGATATTGGTGTTCAAAGCACTCTTAATCAGGAATGCCAGCGGAGTGTTGATGACGTGCGGTGCGTACTCCTGCGCGCCAGTCTTCGCCACTAACGCCTGATTTGCCTGCTCCAGCTGCGGCATTGGTACAGAAACATTCTGCTGCTCGCGGGAGATAGCGACATCTTCAACATCGTTATTTTCCAGCACGTTCGATTTCTGCGTATCACCGTAAATCACTGGAATATCGCATTCCGGGCAGGCTACTTTCGGTTTCGCTTCGAAAATCACGCCGCCCTGATCGTTTTCAATTTTGCTGATAAACCACGGGTCCACTAGGAAGCCGCCGTTCGCCATGACCGCGTAGCCGCGCGCCACCTGCATTGGGGTGAAGGACGCTGAACCCAGCGCCAGCGATTCGGTGTGGACAATGTTTTGCGCCGGGAAGCCGAAGCGTTGCAGATATTCTGCAGCGTAGTCGACGCCCATCGCCCGCATTGCACGTACCATCACCACGTTTTTCGACTGACCCAGCCCCTGACGTAAGCGAATTGGACCAGCATACTGCGGTGGTGAGTTCTTCGGCTGCCAGTCAGAACCGGCACCTGCATCCCAGCGAGAAATTGGCACATCGTTCAACATACTTGCCAGCGTCAGACCTTTATCCATCGCCGCGGTGTAGAGGAACGGTTTGATGTTGGAACCCACCTGACGCAGTGCCTGGGTGGCGCGGTTAAACTTGCTCTGATTGAAATCAAAGCCACCGACCAGCGCCATAACGGCACCATTTTGCGGATTGATCGACACCAGCGCCGAGTTCACTTCCGGCACTTGTGCCAGCCACCATGCATCGCCAACCTGACGAACCCAGATTTGCTGACCCGTTTGCAGAACATCGGTCACTTTACGCGGCGTCGGTCCCTGCTGAGTATCCGAACGGTAAGGACGCGCCCAGCGAACGCCTTCCATACTCAATGCGACGGTCGACCCGTCCGCCAGCATCGCCGTCGCTCCCTGAGGATTGGCGCTGGTGACTGCGGCAGGCAGCAGCGGACCATAGGTCGGCAGCGCCTTCAGCGTATCGGTAATCTTGTTGTTATCCCACGCCGACTCGCCCACTTTCCACAGCACATTTGCCGGGCCGCGATAGCCGTGGCGCATGTCGTAGTCCAGCACGTTATTACGTACCGCCTGCTGCGCGGCCTGCTGCACTTTGCGGGTGATGGTGGTGTAAATGCGATAACCGTCTTCATAGGCACTTTCGCCATAACGGTTATACATCTCCTGGCGCACCATTTCGCTCAGGTACGGCGCAGAGAAAGCAATCTCCGGCGCGTGATAATTAGCGTTAATCGCCTCAGTGCGTGTCTGATCGAACTGTTGCTGGGTGATATACCCTTCATCCAGCATCCGCGACAGTACGACGTTACGCCGCGCGACGGCACGATCCATTGAGTAGAGCGGATTAAAGGTGGAAGGCGCTTTCGGCAACCCGGCTATCACCGCCATTTCGTTCAGCGTCAGTTGGTCGACCGTTTTACCGAAATAGACTTGTGCCGCAGCACCGACACCATAGGCGCGGTAACCAAGGTAAATCTTGTTCAGATAAAGCTCGAGGATTTCGTCTTTCGTCAGCAACTGTTCAATGCGAATCGCGAGGAAGACTTCCTTAATCTTACGCATCAGCGTGCGTTCTGGACTGAGGAAGAAATTTCTCGCCAGCTGCTGGGTAATGGTACTCGCCCCTTGTGACGCGTGGCCGGAGAACAGCGCCACACTTGCCGCACGGAAGATCCCCACCGGGTCAACGCCGTGATGCTCGTAGAAGCGGCTGTCTTCCGTCGCGATAAAGGCTTTCACCATCTCCGGTGGGATTTGATCCAACGTAACCGGAATACGACGTTTCTCACCGTATTGAGCAATCAGCTCGCCATCGGCGCTGTAAATCTGCATCGGAATTTGCAGGCGAACATCTTTTAATGTCGCCACATCCGGCAGTTGTGGCTCGATGTAGCGGTATAGGCCATAAATCGAGCCTGCTCCCAGCAGAATGCAACAGACTGCAAGGATCAAAAAATACTTTACGAACTTCACTGGAAATTTCCCATTTAGTTTCATTTGGGCAGTTTATAAACAAACGCGCGGTAGTATAAAGGCAAGCCAGACGCATTGATATACCCGTCAGAGTGACGGGTGATAAGGAGATCATCACAATGGCATTTAAGATCTGGCAAATTGGTTTGCATTTACAACAGCAAGAAGCGGCAGCGGTTGCGATCGTGCGGGGCGCAAAAGAATGCTTTTTGCAACGCTGGTGGCGGTTGCCGCTGGCGCACGACATTATCAAAGATGGGCGGATTGTTGATGCGCAGCAGCTGGCTAAAACGTTGTTACCGTGGAGTCGCGAACTGCCGCAGCGTCATCACATTATGTTGGCGTTTCCCGCCAGTCGCACATTACAGCGGTCATTTCCGCGCCCGTCGATGTCCCTTGGTGAGCGGGAGCAAACGGCCTGGCTGTCAGGGACGATGGCCCGCGAGCTGGATATGGATCCGGACTCCCTGCGCTTCGATTACAGCGAAGACTCACTCAGCCCCGCTTATAACGTGACTGCCGCGCAAAGCAAAGAGCTGGCAACGCTGCTTACGCTGGCAGAAAGGTTGCGTGTTCATGTTAGTGCGATCACCCCGGATGCCAGTGCATTACAGCGATTCCTGCCTTTTTTACCTTCTCATCAGCAATGTCTGGCCTGGCGTGATAACGAACAGTGGCTGTGGGCGACGCGCTATAGCTGGGGGCGCAAACTGGCGGTGGGGATGACTAGCGCGAAGGAGCTGGCGGCAGCGTTATCCGTTGATCCCGACAGCGTCGCGATATGTGGCGAAGGCGGATTTGACCCCTGGGAGGCCGTTTCTGTTCGTCAGCCGCCGCTACCGCCGCCTGGTGGAGACTTTGCCATCGCGCTGGGGCTGGCGCTTGGGAAGGCGTACTGATGAACCCGCCAATTAATTTTTTGCCCTGGCGACAGCAACGCCGGACCGCTTTTCTGCGTTTCTGGTTGCTGATGTTCGTTGCGCCTCTGCTGCTGGCCGTCGGGATAACGCTAATACTGCGTCTGACAGGCAGCGCCGAAGCGCGCATAGACGCAGTTTTGCTTCAGGCGGAACAACAACTCGCCCGCAGCTTACAGATAACGAAGCCACGTTTGCTGGAGCAACAGCAGTTACGCGAACAGCGTTCGCAACGGCAGCGCCAGCGACAATTTACCCGCGACTGGCAATCTGCGCTGGAAGCACTGGCGGCGCTTTTACCCGAGCACGCCTAGCTGACAACGATAAGCTGGCAGCAGGGAACGCTGGAGATCAAGGGGCTGACAACAAGCATTACCGCGTTAAACGCACTAGAAACGTCACTCCGCCAGGATGCGTCTTTTCATCTCAATCAGCGGGGAGCCACGCAGCAGGATGCGCAGGGACGCTGGCAATTTGAGTATCAGTTAACAAGGAAGGTTAGCGATGAACATGTTCTTTGACTGGTGGTTCGCCACATCACCCCGCCTCCGCCAGTTTTGCTGGGCATTCTGGTTGCTGATGTTAGTTACGCTCATTTTTCTATCATCGACACACCATGAAGAGCGCGACGCATTAATTCGACTACGGGCAAGTCATCACCAGCAGTGGGCCGCACTGTATCGCCTGGTAGACACCACTCCCTTCAGCGAGGAAAAAACGCTGCCCTTTTCGCCACTGGATTTTCAGTTATCCGGCGCGCAACTGGTTTCCTGGCATCCATCCGCGCAGGGAGGCGAGTTGGCGTTGAAAACGCTGTGGGAAGCAGTGCCGTCGGCATTTACACGGCTGGCAGAGCGCAACGTCAGCGTGAGCCGTTTTTCGTTAAGCGTGGAAGGTGATGATCTTTTGTTCACGCTACAACTGGAGACGCCGCATGAGGGTTAAACGCTGGTTGTTGGCAGGTATTGCATTGTGCCTTTTAACCGGTATGCGTGACCCTTTTAAATCGCCGGAAGATCTATGCCGGATTAGCGAACTTAGCCAGTGGCGCTATCAGGGGATGGTAGGGCGAGGCGAGCGCATCATCGGTGTAATAAAAGACGGGCAAAAGAAATGGCGACGGGTGCAGCAAAACGATGTGCTGGAAAACGGCTGGACAATTTTACAGCTGACGCCAGACGTACTAACGCTGGGTACCGGGACAAACTGCGAACCGCCACAATGGTTGTGGCAACGGCAAGGAGATACAAATGAAGCAATGGATAGCCGCACTACTGTTGATGCTGATACCCGGCGTACAGGCGGCAAAGCCGCAAAAAGTGACGCTGATGGTGGATGACGTTCCGGTAGCTCAGGTGTTGCAGGCGCTGGCTGAACAGGAGAAGTTGAACTTGGTCGTGTCGCCAGACGTCAGCGGTACGGTGTCGTTACATCTAACAGATGTTCCCTGGAAGCAGGCACTACAAACTGTAGTGAAAAGCGCCGGACTGATAACGCGGCAGGAAGGCAACATTCTCTCAGTGCATTCCATTGCCTGGCAGAATGACAATATCGCCCGCCAGGAGGCGGAGCAGGCGCGGGCGCAGGCAAATCTGCCGCTGGAAAATCGCAGTATAACCCTGCAATACGCCGACGCGGGAGAACTGGCGAAAGCGGGGGAGAAGCTACTGAGTGCCAAAGGGAGTATGACCGTCGATAAACGCACCAATCGCCTTTTGCTACGAGATAACAAAACGGCGTTAAGCGCGCTTGAACAGTGGGTAGCGCAAATGGATCTGCCGGTCGGGCAGGTTGAGCTGTCGGCGCATATTGTCACCATTAATGAAAAAAGTTTGCGTGAGTTAGGCGTGAAATGGACGCTGGCCGATGCGCAACACGCTGGTGGCGTTGGGCAAGTCACCACGCTTGGTAGCGACCTCTCCGTAGCGACGGCGACAACGCATGTCGGTTTTAACATTGGGCGCATCAACGGACGCTTGCTGGATCTTGAGCTTTCCGCGCTCGAACAAAAACAGCAGCTGGATATTATCGCCAGTCCGCGTCTGCTGGCCTCACATCTTCAGCCTGCCAGCATTAAACAGGGGAGCGAAATTCCATATCAGGTTTCCAGCGGGGAAAGTGGCGCGACGTCGGTGGAATTTAAAGAGGCCGTCCTGGGGATGGAGGTCACGCCCACGGTGTTACAAAAAGGTCGCATCCGGCTGAAATTACACATCAGCCAGAACGTTCCGGGGCAGGTGCTACAGCAGGCCGATGGCGAAGTGCTGGCGATTGATAAGCAGGAGATCGAAACGCAGGTCGAGGTAAAAAGCGGAGAAACGTTGGCGCTGGGCGGCATTTTTACCCGTAAAAATAAATCGGGTCAGGATAGCGTACCGTTGCTTGGCGACATTCCCTGGTTCGGGCAATTATTTCGTCATGACGGAAAAGAAGATGAACGACGCGAGTTAGTGGTGTTTATCACGCCACGACTGGTTTCCAGTGAGTAAACAGCCGTAAAAGCGGTAATGTTTTTATGCTGAACGTGTTTCATCTATTTGACGCGCGCAGGTATTTAGCATACAAGGAGTACCGATTTGAGAGTTGGTGCTCTTCGCTGCCTGCGTTCCATGATGATGATTTATCATTCAGGCGGCATTTTGCTGTCTTTTTTACGCTAATCTTACCCGGTGATTTATCGCCAGAGCGGTGGTAGCAAGGCAGCGCGCTTGCAACGACCAGATATGCAGAGGGATGGGTGATTTATTCAGTTGCCAAACCCGCTGGAGTATTGAGATAATTTTCAGTCTGACTCTCGCAATATCTTATGAGGTTTCAGTTCATGTCCTGCGGCGCTCTCTGAGCGAAGCGGGTTTATCATTAACGAATAGTCTTAGTAGTACCGAAAAAATGGCAGAGAAACGCAATATCTTTCTGGTTGGGCCTATGGGTGCCGGAAAAAGCACTATTGGGCGCCAGTTAGCTCAACAACTCAATATGGAATTTTACGATTCCGATCAAGAGATTGAGAAACGAACCGGAGCTGATGTGGGCTGGGTTTTCGATTTAGAAGGCGAAGAAGGCTTCCGCGATCGCGAAGAAAAGGTCATCAATGAGTTGACCGAGAAACAGGGTATTGTGCTGGCTACTGGCGGCGGCTCTGTGAAATCCCGTGAAACGCGTAACCGTCTTTCCGCTCGTGGCGTTGTCGTTTATCTTGAGACGACCATCGAAAAGCAACTTGCACGCACGCAGCGTGATAAAAAACGCCCGTTGCTGCACGTTGAAACACCGCCGCGTGAAGTTCTGGAAGCGTTGGCCAATGAACGCAATCCGCTGTATGAAGAGATTGCCGACGTGACCATTCGTACTGATGATCAAAGCGCTAAAGTGGTTGCAAACCAGATTATTCACATGCTGGAAAGCAACTAATTCTGGCTTTATATACACTCGTCTGCGGGTACAGTAATTAAGGTGGATGTCGCGTTATGGAGAGGATTGTCGTTACTCTCGGGGAACGTAGTTACCCAATTACCATCGCATCTGGTTTGTTTAATGAACCAGCTTCATTCTTACCGCTGAAATCGGGCGAGCAGGTCATGTTGGTCACCAGCGAAACCCTAGCTCCTCTGTATCTCGATAAGGTCCGCGGCGTACTTGAACAGGCGGGTGTTAACGTCGATAGCGTTATCCTCCCTGACGGCGAGCAGTATAAAAGCCTAGCTGTACTCGATACCGTCTTTACGGCGTTGTTACAAAAGCCGCATGGTCGCGATACTACGCTGGTGGCGCTTGGCGGCGGCGTAGTGGGCGATCTGACCGGCTTCGCGGCGGCGAGTTATCAGCGCGGTGTTCGTTTCATTCAAGTCCCGACGACGTTACTGTCGCAGGTCGATTCCTCCGTTGGCGGCAAAACTGCGGTCAACCATCCCCTCGGTAAAAACATGATTGGCGCGTTCTACCAGCCTGCTTCAGTGGTGGTGGATCTCGACTGTCTGAAAACGCTTCCCCCGCGTGAGTTAGCGGCGGGGCTGGCAGAAGTCATCAAATACGGCATTATTCTTGACGGTGCGTTTTTTAACTGGCTGGAAGAGAATCTGGATGCGTTGTTGCGTCTGGACGGTCCGGCAATGGCGTACTGTATTCGCCGTTGTTGTGAACTGAAGGCAGAAGTTGTCGCCGCCGACGAGCGCGAAACCGGGTTACGTGCTTTACTGAATCTGGGACACACCTTTGGTCATGCCATTGAAGCTGAAATGGGGTATGGCAATTGGTTACATGGTGAAGCGGTCGCTGCGGGTATGGTGATGGCGGCGCGGACGTCGGAACGTCTCGGGCAGTTTAGTTCTGCCGAAACGCAGCGTATTATAACCCTGCTCACGCGGGCTGGGTTACCGGTCAATGGGCCGCGCGAAATGTCCGCGCAGGCGTATTTACCGCATATGCTGCGTGACAAGAAAGTCCTTGCGGGAGAGATGCGCTTAATTCTTCCGTTGGCAATTGGTAAGAGTGAAGTTCGCAGCGGCGTTTCGCACGAGCTTGTTCTTAACGCCATTGCCGATTGTCAATCAGCGTAACAACAAGAAAGGTCAGGCCGCTTATCAAGCGGTCTATTAGCTTCAGGTTAATTGCAACGTGGTAAGCATTAACCTTTTAGTGGGGTGTTAAATGGATGAATTCAAACCAGAAGACGAGCTGAAACCCGATCCCAGCGATCGTCGTACTGGTCGTTCTCGTCAATCTTCTGAACGTTCTGAGCGTACTGAACGTGGCGAACCGCAGATCAATTTTGATGATATTGAACTTGATGACACTGACGATCGCCGTCCGACTCGTGCGCAAAAAGAGCGCAATGAGGAACCGGAAATCGAAGAAGAAATTGACGAATCCGAAGATGAAACCGTGGATGAAGAGCGAGTAGAGCGTCGTCCGCGTAAGCGCAAAAAAGCAGCCAGTAAACCCGCTTCTCGTCAGTATATGATGATGGGCGTCGGCATTCTGGTTCTACTGCTGTTGATCATCGGTATCGGTTCTGCGCTAAAAGCCCCCTCGACCACTTCCAGCGATCAAACCGCGTCTGGCGAGAAGAGTATTGATCTTGCTGGCAATGCGACCGATCAGGCGAATGGCGTGCAGCCAGCGCCGGGAACCACGTCTGCGGAAAATACTCAGCAGGATGTTTCTCTGCCACCGATCTCTTCTACGCCGACTCAAGGGCAAACCCCGGTGGCAACGGATGGTCAACAACGTGTTGAAGTGCAGGGTGACCTGAACAATGCGCTGACCCAGCCACAAAATCAGCAACAGCTGAACAATGTGGCGGTCAATTCCACGTTGCCGACTGAACCCGCAACGGTTGCGCCTGTTCGCAATGGCAATGCATCGCGTGACACGGCGAAAACGCAAACCGCTGAACGTCCGTCCACTACGCGCCCAGTTCGTCAGCAGGCGGTGATTGAACCGAAAAAACCGCAAGCAACCGTGAAAACGGAGCCGAAGCCGGTAGCACAGACGCCGAAGCGTACTGAACCAGCTGCCCCTGTGGCGAGCACGAAGGCACCGGCTGCGACTTCTACGCCAGCACCAAAAGAGACGGCGACTACGGCTCCAGTACAGACGGCATCCCCGGCGCAAACCACGGCAACACCAGCCGCTGGAGGGAAGACCGCAGGTAATGTTGGTTCGTTGAAATCGGCACCGTCCAGCCATTACACTCTGCAGCTGAGCAGTTCCTCTAACTACGACAACCTGAACGGTTGGGCGAAGAAAGAGAATCTGAAAAACTACGTTGTCTATGAAACGACGCGTAATGGTCAGCCGTGGTATGTCCTGGTTTCTGGCATGTACGCTTCGAAAGAAGAGGCGAAAAAAGCGGTATCTACATTGCCAGCAGATGTTCAGGCCAAAAACCCGTGGGCGAAACCGCTGCGTCAGGTACAGGCCGATCTGAAGTAATCAAGGTTATCTCCCGCAATGGTTTATCGTTGCGGGAGCTGCCTGAAGCGCTGGATGCTGTCGGAGCTTTCTCCACAGCCGGAGAAGGTGTAATTAGTTAGTCAGCATGAAGAAAAATCGCGCTTTTTTGAAGTGGGCAGGGGGCAAGTATCCCCTGCTTGATGATATTAAACGGCATTTGCCCAAGGGCGAATGTCTGGTTGAGCCTTTTGTAGGTGCCGGGTCGGTGTTTCTCAACACCGACTTTTCTCGTTATATCCTTGCCGATATCAATAGCGACCTGATCAGTCTCTATAACATTGTGAAGATGCGTACTGATGAGTACGTACAGGCCGCACGCGAGCTGTTTGTTCCCGAAACAAATTGCGCCGAGGTTTACTATCAGTTCCGCGAAGAGTTCAACAAAAGCCAGGATCCGTTCCGTCGGGCGGTACTGTTTTTATATTTGAACCGCTACGGTTACAACGGCCTGTGTCGTTACAATCTGCGCGGTGAGTTTAACGTGCCGTTTGGCCGCTACAAAAAACCCTATTTCCCGGAAGCAGAGTTGTATCACTTCGCTGAAAAAGCGCAGAATGCCTTTTTCTATTGTGAGTCTTACGCCGATAGCATGGCGCGCGCAGATGATGCATCCGTCGTCTATTGCGATCCGCCTTATGCACCGCTGTCTGCGACCGCCAACTTTACGGCGTATCACACAAACAGTTTTACGCTTGAACAACAAGCGCATCTGGCGGAGATCGCCGAAGGTCTGGTTGAGCGCCATATTCCAGTGCTGATCTCCAATCACGATACGATGTTAACGCGTGAGTGGTATCAGCGCGCAAAATTGCATGTCGTCAAAGTTCGACGCAGTATAAGCAGCAACGGCGGCACACGTAAAAAGGTGGACGAACTGCTGGCTTTGTACAAACCAGGAGTCGTTTCACCCGCGAAAAAATAATTCTCAAGGAGAAGCGGATGAAACAGTATTTGATTGCCCCCTCAATTCTGTCGGCTGATTTTGCCCGCCTGGGTGAAGATACCGCAAAAGCCCTGGCAGCTGGCGCTGATGTCGTGCATTTTGACGTCATGGATAACCACTATGTTCCCAATCTGACGATTGGGCCAATGGTGCTGAAATCCTTGCGTAACTACGGCATTACCGCCCCTATCGACGTACATCTGATGGTGAAACCCGTCGATCGCATTGTGCCTGATTTCGCTGCCGCTGGTGCCAGCATCATTACCTTTCATCCAGAAGCCTCCGAGCATGTTGACCGCACGCTGCAACTGATTAAAGAAAATGGCTGTAAAGCGGGTCTGGTATTTAACCCGGCGACACCTCTGAGCTATCTGGATTACGTGATGGATAAGCTGGATGTGATCCTGCTGATGTCCGTCAACCCTGGTTTCGGCGGTCAGTCTTTCATTCCTCAAACACTGGATAAACTGCGCGAAGTACGTCGCCGTATCGACGAGTCTGGCTTTGACATTCGTCTGGAAGTGGACGGTGGCGTGAAGGTGAACAACATTGGCGAAATCGCTGCGGCGGGCGCGGATATGTTCGTCGCCGGTTCGGCAATCTTCGACCAGCCAGACTATAAAAAAGTCATTGATGAAATGCGCAGTGAACTGGCAAAGGTAAGTCATGAATAAGTTTGAAGATATTCGCGGCGTCGCTTTTGATCTTGATGGTACGCTGGTCGACAGTGCTCCTGGTCTTGCTGCTGCGGTAGATATGGCGCTGTATGCGCTGGAGTTGCCCGTCGCAGGTGAAGAACGCGTTATTACCTGGATTGGTAACGGCGCAGATGTTCTGATGGAGCGCGCATTGACCTGGGCGCGTCAGGAACGTGCGACTCTGCGTAAAACAATGGGGAAACCGCCCGTTGATGACGACATTCCGGCAGAAGAACAGGTACGTATTCTGCGTAAACTGTTCGATCGCTACTATGGCGAGGTTGCCGAAGAGGGGACGTTTTTGTTCCCGCACGTTGCCGATACGTTGGGCGCGTTGCAGGCTAAAGGCCTGCCGCTAGGCCTGGTCACCAACAAACCGACGCCGTTCGTCGCGCCGCTGCTCGAAGCCTTAGATATTGCCAAATACTTTAGCGTGGTTATCGGCGGCGATGATGTGCAAAACAAAAAACCGCATTCGGACCCGCTGTTACTGGTGGCTGAGCGGATGGGAATTGCCCCACAACAGATGCTGTTTGTCGGCGACTCACGCAATGATATTCAGGCGGCAAAAGCGGCAGGTTGCCCATCAGTTGGCTTAACCTACGGATATAACTACGGCGAGGCTATCGATCTCAGCCAGCCTGATGTAATTTATCAGTCTATAAATGACCTTCTGCCCGCATTAGGGCTTCCGCATAGCGAAAATCAGGAATCGAAAAATGACTAAGCCCATCGTTTTTAGTGGCGCACAGCCCTCAGGTGAATTGACCATTGGTAACTACATGGGTGCGCTGCGTCAGTGGGTAAACATGCAGGATGACTACCATTGCATTTACTGTATCGTTGACCAACACGCGATCACCGTGCGCCAGGATGCACAGAAGCTGCGTAAAGCGACGTTGGATACGCTGGCCTTGTATCTGGCTTGTGGTATCGATCCTGAGAAAAGCACCATTTTTGTTCAGTCCCACGTACCAGAACATGCGCAGTTAGGCTGGGCACTGAACTGCTATACCTACTTCGGCGAACTGAGTCGCATGACGCAGTTTAAAGATAAATCTGCGCGTTATGCCGAGAACATCAACGCTGGTCTGTTTGACTATCCGGTGCTGATGGCTGCGGACATCCTGCTGTATCAAACTAATCTGGTACCGGTGGGTGAAGACCAGAAACAGCACCTGGAACTGAGTCGCGATATCGCCCAGCGTTTCAACGCGCTGTATGGCGAGATCTTTAAGGTGCCGGAGCCGTTTATTCCGAAATCTGGCGCGCGCGTAATGTCGCTGCTGGAGCCGACCAAGAAGATGTCCAAGTCTGACGATAACCGCAATAACGTTATCGGCCTGCTGGAAGATCCGAAATCGGTAGTGAAGAAAATCAAACGCGCGGTCACTGACTCCGACGAGCCGCCGGTAGTTCGCTACGATGTGCAGAACAAAGCGGGCGTTTCCAACCTGCTGGATATCCTTTCTGCGGTAACGGGCCAGAGCATCCCAGAACTGGAAAAACAGTTCGAAGGCAAGATGTATGGTCATCTGAAAGGTGAAGTGGCTGATGCCGTTTCCGGTATGCTGACTGAATTGCAGGAACGCTATCACCGTTTCCGCAACGATGAAGCCTTCCTGCAACAGGTGATGAAAGACGGCGCAGAAAAAGCCAGTGTACACGCTTCCCGTACGCTGAAAGCGGTGTACGAAGCGATTGGTTTTGTGGCGAAGCCGTAATATCAAAACGCTCGGACGGTCCCTTCGCCCCTTTGGGGAGAGGGTTAGGGTGAGGGGAGCAGGCAAGCGCCAGTGGGAATTACCCTTTGCTCGCATTGTCGAATAAATCACTTCGTCATCACTCTGAAACCGGGGAAACCCGGTTTTTTATCCTCTTTTCGCAACAACCCGAAAAAATGTGAAGCGCCTCGCCGTTTCCACATCTCGTCGTTGCCACTTATCTTCATTTTAATGAAGATATAAATATTCATTTTATTGAAAATATATTATGCGTCGAACGTTTATCAAAAAAGAAGGCGTCGTCATCACGACACTGGCCCGTTATTTGTTGGGTGAAAAATGCGGTAATCGACTGAAAACCATAGATGAGCTGGCAACTGAATGCCGTTCATCGGTTGGCCTGACGCAGGCCGCGTTGAAAACGCTGGAATCAAGCGGAGCGATACGGATTGAACGCCGTGGGCGCAATGGCAGTTATCTTGTCGAGATGGATAACAAAGCATTGCTGAGTCATGTGGATATCAACAACGTGGTATGTGCGATGCCTTTGCCCTATACCCGCTTGTACGAAGGTTTAGCGAGCGGATTGAAAGCCCAGTTTGATGGCATTCCTTTTTACTATGCGCATATGCGCGGCGCGGATATTCGCGTGGAGTGTTTACTTAACGGTGTCTATGACATGGCAGTAGTTTCCCGCCTGGCGGCGGAAAGTTATCTCAGCCAAAACAATTTGTGCATCGCCCTCGAGCTTGGCCCGCATACGTATGTTGGTGAACATCAACTGATATGCCGCAAAGGTGAGTCTGGAAATGTTAAGCGAGTAGGTCTCGATAGTCGTTCGGCGGATCAGAAAATCATGACCGATGTCTTTTTTGGCGATAGTGATGTGGAACGAGTCGATCTCTCTTATCACGAGAGTTTACAACGCATTGTTAAAGGCGATGTCGATGCGGTGATCTGGAACGTGGTGGCGGAAAACGAACTGACCATGCTGGGATTAGAGGCGACGCCGCTAACAGACGATCCGCGATTTTTACAGGCCACCGAAGCCGTGGTCCTGACGCGAGTCGATGATTACCCAATGCAACAATTGCTGCGTGCCGTTGTAGATAAACACGCCCTGCTTGCCCATCAACAACGGGTGGTGAGTGGGGAACAGGAACCCAGTTATTAAACGAAAGGCATCTGATATGGAAACCAGACTCAACCTGCTTTGCGAGGCAGGCGTTATTGATAAGGACGTCTGCAAAGGCATGATGCAGGTCGTCAACGTACTGGAAAAAGAGTGCCATCTGCCGGTGCGCAGTGAGCAAGGAACGATGGCGATGACACATATGGCGAGTGCACTGATGCGCAGTCGCCGTGGTGAAGAAATAGAGCCGCTGGATAACGAGTTGCTGGCGGAACTGGCGCAATCCAGCCACTGGCAAGCCGTTGTGCAATTGCATCAGGTGTTGTTGAAGGAATTCGCTCTGGAAGTTAACCCGTGTGAAGAAGGCTATTTGCTGGCCAATCTTTATGGATTATGGATGGCTGCTAACGAAGAGGTTTGAAGCTCCCGACAAATCCACGTCGCACAACCTAAATATTCAAAAAAATGAATATTTAATTCAAGGAACAGAAACGAGGCAACAAGATGTTTGTAGAAGCATTGAAACGCCAGAACCCGGCGCTGATTTCCGCCGCACTAAGTTTGTGGCAGCAGGGCAAAATCGCCCCGGACAGCTGGGTGATCGACGTGGATCAGATACTGGAAAACGGTAAGCGGCTCATTGAGACGGCGCGGCTTTACGGCATTGAACTGTATCTGATGACCAAGCAATTTGGTCGTAATCCGTGGCTGGCGGAAAAATTGCTGGCATTAGGCTACAGCGGCATTGTGGCGGTGGATTACAAAGAGGCGCGAGTCATGCGCCGCGCTGGTTTGCCAGTGGCGCATCAGGGGCATCTGGTACAAATCCCTTGTCATCAGGTTGCTGACGCCGTTGAACAGGGCACCGACATCATCACCGTGTTTACTCTCGACAAAGCGCGGGAAGTTTCTGCGGCAGCGGTTAAGGCCGGACGGGTCCAGCCTGTGCTGCTCAAAGTTTATAGCGACGATGATTTTCTTTATCCGGGGCAGGAGAGCGGTTTTGTACAGCATTCGCTGCACGAGGTGATTGCTGAAATTAAGAAACTGCCGGGGCTGCATTTAGCCGGACTAACCCATTTCCCTTGCCTGCTTTGGGATGAGGCTGCCGAGAAAGTTTTGCCAACACCGAATCTTCACACGCTGGTACAAGCACGGGATCAACTGGCGAAATCTGGTATTGCGATTGAGCAACTGAACGTACCTTCAGCGACCAGCTGCACTTCGCTGCCATTGCTGGCGGAATACGGTGCGACTCATGCCGAACCCGGTCATGCGCTGACCGGTACTATTCCGGCAAACCAGCAGGGCGATCAGCCTGAACGTATCGCGATGCTCTGGTTAAGTGAAATCTCCCATCATTTCCGTGGCGACAGCTACTGCTACGGCGGCGGTTACTACCGTCGTGGTCATGCGCAACATGCGCTGGTGTTTACGCCAGAAAATCAAAAGATTACTGAAACCAATCTCAAAACTGTGGATGACAGCAGTATCGACAACACCCTGCCGCTGGCAGGCGAGTATCCGGTGAGCAGTGCAGTGGTGCTCTGTTTTCGCACGCAGATTTTTGTCACCCGTAGCGATGTGGTGCTGGTGTCCGGTATTCAGCGCGGCGAACCAGAAATAGTTGGTCGTTATGACAGCCTCGGCAACCCTCTGGAGGCATAAATGGCGCGATTTGTGGTGTTAGTGATTGATAGCTTTGGCGTAGGGGCAATGAAAGATGTCACGCTGGTGCGCCCGCAAGATGCCGGGGCGAATACCTGTGGTCACATCCTGAGCCAGTTGCCGCATTTGCAGCTACCAACGCTGGAGAAGCTGGGGCTAATCAACACATTGGGTTATGCGCCAGGCGATATGCAGCCGTCAGATTCCGCAACCTGGGGCGTGGCAGAGCTGCAACATGAAGGTGGCGATACCTTTATGGGGCATCAGGAAATTTTAGGCACGCGCCCGTTACCGCCGCTGCGGATGCCTTTTCGCGATGTGATTGACCGTGTTGAGCAGGCATTAGTTTCCGCTGGCTGGCAGGTGGAGCGCCGTGGCGATGATCTGCAATTTCTGTGGGTCAATCAGGCGGTTGCGATTGGCGATAATCTCGAGGCGGATTTAGGCCAAGTCTATAACATTACCGCCAATCTCTCTGTGATCTCTTTTGACGACGCAATCAAAATTGGTCGTATCGTGCGTGACCAGGTACAGGTCGGTCGGGTCATTACATTTGGCGGCCTGTTAACCAACAGTCAGCGTATTCTCGATGCCGCAGAAAGCAAAGAAGGGCGCTTTATTGGTATTAATGCGCCGCGTTCTGGCGCTTATGACAACGGCTTCCAGGTCGTGCATATGGGCTACGGTGTTGATGAAAAAGTGCAGGTGCCGCAAAAACTGTATGAAGCGGGCGTGCCAACCGTGCTGGTGGGTAAGGTGGCAGATATCGTCAGCAATCCTTATGGTGTGAGCTGGCAAAACCTGGTGGATAGCCAGCGGATTATGGATATCACCCTCGACGAATTTAACACCCATCCGACGGCGTTTATTTGCATCAATATCCAGGAAACCGACCTCGCTGGTCATGCAGAAGACGTCGCACGTTATGCCGAACGTTTGCAGGTCGTTGACCGTAACCTTGCCCGGCTTGTTGAGGCGATGCAGCCAGATGATTGCCTGGTCGTGATGGCGGATCACGGTAACGATCCGACCATTGGTCACAGCCACCATACCCGTGAAGTGGTGCCAGTGCTGGTTTATCAGCAAGGGCTGGTCGCCACGCAGCTCGGTGTGCGCACCACGCTTTCTGATGTGGGAGCTACCGTGTGTGAATTTTTCCGTGCGCCACCGCCACAAAATGGTCGCTCTTTTCTTTCCTCCCTCCGGTTTGCAGGAGACACCCTATGAGTTTTGATCCGACGGGTTACACCCTGGCCCATGAGCATCTGCATATTGATCTCTCCGGCTTTAAAAACAACGTGGACTGCCGCCTTGATCAGTATGCGTTCATTTGCCAGGAGATGAACGACCTGATGACCCGGGGTGTACGTAATGTGATTGAGATGACCAACCGTTACATGGGGCGCAATGCGCAATTTATGCTCGATGTAATGCGCGAAACCGGGATCAACGTGGTGGCCTGTACTGGTTATTACCAGGATGCGTTTTTCCCGGAACATGTGGTGACCCGCAGCGTGCAGGAACTGGCGCAGGAGATGGTCGATGAAATTGAACAGGATATCGATGGCACGGAGCTGAAAGCCGGGATCATCGCGGAGATCGGCTCCAGCGAAGGAAAGATTACGCCGCTGGAAGAGAAGGTATTTATTGCCGCTGCGCTGGCGCATAACCAGACCGGACGCCCGATCTCCACGCATACGTCGTTCAGCACCATGGGGCTGGAACAACTGGCTCTGTTGCAAGCCCACGGAGTTGATCTTTCGCGCGTCACCGTTGGTCACTGCGATCTGAAAGACAACCTCGACAACATTTTGAAGATGATCGATCTCGGCGCGTACGTGCAGTTCGACACCATTGGTAAGAACAGTTACTACCCGGACGAAAAGCGCATTGCGATGCTCCACGCGCTACGTGACCGTGGGTTGCTGAACCGCGTCATGCTGTCGATGGATATTACGCGCCGCTCCCATTTAAAAGCCAATGGTGGTTATGGCTATGACTATTTATTGACCACCTTTATTCCGCAATTGCGCCAGTCAGGATTCAGTCAGGCCGATGTGGATGTGATGTTACGTGAAAATCCCTCTCAATTTTTCCAATAAGGACAGACTCATGAAAAAGATTGGCGTTGCAGGCTTACAGCGTGAGCAGATTAAAAAAACCATTGAAGCGACGGCTCCTGGCTGTTTTGAAGTTTTCATTCACAACGACATGGAAGCGGCAATGAAGGTGAAATCCGGGCAACTAGATTATTACATTGGCGCGTGTAATACCGGTGCGGGCGCGGCATTGTCGATTGCCATCGCGGTGATTGGCTATAACAAAAGTTGCACCATTGCCAAACCAGGCATTAAAGCGAAAGACGAGCATATCGCCAAAATGATCGCTGAAGGGAAAGTGGCGTTTGGCCTTTCCGTTGAGCACGTCGAACACGCGATTCCGATGTTGATTAACCATCTGAAATAAAAGGCACGACTATGGATCTGTATATTCAGATTATCGTGGTGGCGTGCCTGACGGGTATGACATCGCTTCTGGCGCATCGCTCGGCGGCTGTTTTTCATGACGGCATCCACCCGATCCTGCCGCAACTGATTGAAGGCTATATGAACCGTCGCGAGGCGGGGAGTATCGCTTTTGGTCTGAGCATTGGTTTTGTGGCCTCGGTGGGGATCTCTTTTACCCTGAAAACCGGGCTGCTCAACGCATGGTTACTCTTTCTTCCTACCGATATCCTCGGCGTACTGGCGATAAACAGCCTGATGGCGTTTGGTCTTGGCGCTATCTGGGGCGTGTTGATCCTTACTTGCCTGTTGCCAGTTAACCAGCTGCTGACCGCGCTGCCGGTGGATGTATTAGGTAGCCTCGGGGAATTAAGCTCGCCGGTGGTTTCTGCTTTTGCACTGTTCCCGCTGGTGGCGATTTTCTACCAGTTTGGCTGGAAGCAAAGTCTGGTCGCCGCCGTGGTTGTTCTGATGACCCGTGTGGTAGTCGTGCGCTATTTCCCACATCTTAACCCTGAATCCATCGAAATCTTTATTGGCATGGTGATGCTGCTGGGGATCGCGATAACTCACGACCTGCGTCATCGTGATGAAAATGACATCGATGCCAGCGGGCTTTCGGTGTTTGAAGAGCGCACGTCGCGGATTATCAAAAAATTACCTTATATCGCCATCGTGGGAGCATTGATTGCCGCCGTTGCCAGTATGAAGATTTTTGCTGGTAGCGAAGTTTCGATCTTCACACTGGAGAAAGCGTATTCCGCAGGCGTGACGCCGGAACAATCGCAAACGCTGATTAATCAGGCGGCTCTGGCAGAATTTATGCGCGGACTGGGGTTTGTGCCGTTGATTGCCACCACCGCCTTAGCAACGGGTGTGTATGCAGTTGCGGGCTTTACCTTTGTTTATGCGGTGGGCTATCTCTCGCCGAATCCGATGGTTGCAGCGGTATTAGGCGCAGTGGTTATTTCGGCGGAAGTCTTGCTGCTTCGTTCGATCGGCAAATGGCTGGGACGCTACCCGTCGGTGCGTAATGCGTCGGATAACATCCGTAACGCCATGAATATGCTGATGGAAGTGGCGCTGCTGGTCGGTTCGATTTTCGCAGCAATTAAGATGGCGGGTTATACCGGATTCTCTATCGCGGTTGCCATTTACTTCCTCAACGAATCCCTGGGCCGTCCGGTACAGAAAATGGCGGCACCGGTCGTGGCAGTAATGATCACCGGTATTCTGCTGAATGTTCTTTACTGGCTTGGCCTGTTCGTTCCGGCTTAAGGAAGGCACCTATGAAGACGTTTCCTTTGCAAAGCCTGACTCTTGCTGAAGCGCAGCAAAAGCAGTTTGCGCTGGTGGACACTATTTGCCGCCATTTTCCAGGCAGCGAGTTTCTTGCTGGCGGTGATTTAGGGTTAACTCCAGGTCTGAATCAACCGCGTATTACCCAATGGGTGGAGCAGGTGCTGGCTGATGCATTTCACGCACAGGCCGCGGCGCTGGTGCAGGGCGCGGGGACTGGCGCGATTCGCGCCGGGCTGGCGGCTTTGCTCAAACCGGGGCAGCGTCTTCTGGTGCATGACGCGCCTGTTTACCCGACGACACGGGTTATTATTGAGCAGATGGGGCTGACGCTTATTACTGCTGATTTCAATGATCTGTCGGCACTGAAGCAGGTCGTCGACGAGCAACAACCTGATGCCGCGCTGGTGCAGCATACGCGCCAGCAGCCGCAGGACAGCTATGTGCTGGCAGATGTGCTGGCAACGTTGCGCGCGGCAGGTGTTCCAGCGTTAACCGATGATAACTATGCGGTGATGAAGGTAGCGCGAATCGGCTGTGAATGCGGCGCGAATGTCTCGACATTCTCCTGCTTCAAGCTGTTTGGGCCGGAGGGCGTTGGTGCAGTGGTTGGCGATGCCGATGTTATTAGTCGGATTCGCGCCACGCTTTACTCCGGCGGTAGCCAGATCCAGGGCTAACAGGCGCTGGAAGTCTTGCGTGGTCTGGTGTTCGCGCCAGTGATGCATGCGGTGCAGGCGGGAGTATCCGAACGGTTGCTGGCTTTGCTTAACGGCGGCGCGGTGGCGGAAGTGAAAAGCGCCGTCATTGCCAATGCGCAGTCGAAGGTGTTGATTGTCGAGTTTCATCAGCTGATTGCCGCCAGGGTGCTGGAAGAAGCGCAAAAGCGTGGCGCGTTGCCTTACCCGGTCGGTGCAGAGTCGAAATATGAAATCCCGCCGCTCTTCTATCGACTTTCAGGAACGTTTCGCCAGGCGAATCCACAACTCGAACATTGTGCGATTCGCATTAACCCGAATCGCAGCGGTGAAGAGACGGTGCTGCGGATTTTGCGTGAGAGTATTGCGAGTATTTAATGCTGGATAGCACCGTTCGGCAATCAAGCTAAATTCCGCACTGAACGGTCCCCTCGCCCCTTTGGGGAGAGGGTTAGGGTGAGGGGAACGTGCGGGATGTAAAATTCAGTGCGCCAGCATCGCCGGATGCGATGCTGGCGCATCTTATCCGGCCTACGGTTAATGTCTTTTATTATCAATCGTTAAGGTGATGCGATTGGCGCGGCAGAAGAGTTCGGAGACGTGCACCGGTTTGTCATTCTGATCAAAGGCGATTTTGCTGATGCGAAACAACGGTTCGCCCAGTTCGCATTTCAGCCATTTTGCCTGCGGGCGGGTGGCGGCAAAGATATCGATGGTCTTTTTGTCGCTGACCACTCGCGTGTCAAAACGCTCCTGAAATAACTGATAGGTGGAGCTTCCTTCGACGTAAATCTCATCAAAGTCAGGATAACGCGACAGCGGGATCCATGAACTATCAATAAACAGCGGCTCTTTATCGAGATACATCACCCGGCAGAGATGGAACACTTCGCTGTTTCCGGGGATGTTCAGCTTTTCGCAAAACGGCGCGGCGCTGACCCGTTCCTGTTCGATCACTTTCTCTTTCGTCGCCTTGCCTTGTGAGACGCCAAAATCGGTAAAACCACTGACAGTAAGCAGGGCGTTTTCAACTTTCTGGCTTTGTACAAAGGTGCCTTTTCCCTGCCAGCGGATCAGTACGCCGTCTGCCACTAAGTCGCTGATGGCTTTGCGAATGGTAATGCGGCTGACGTTATATTGTGTACAAAGCTCGTTTTCGGTAGGGATCTGTTGCCCGGCCTGGTAAACCCCCTGCGCGATATCATCCAGCAGCCGCTGGCGGACGGTAGCGTAGAGGAGTTGATGAGAGTAGCGGTCCGTAGCTGACATAATCGACCCTGAAATAAAGAATGAATTACTCGGATTATAGGGTCGTTTTCCGGCAAGTAACAGCACGTTGGCGTGAAGATGCTCACGCCAACGTTATACCTACCAGGCACCGTGGTACTGAATGGTTTTCGCCGCGCACGCCGTTCCCTGCGCCATTGCCTGCGGTAATGTCATCCCCGCAGACCAGCCGCAAAGGAATCCGGCAATGAACGAATCTCCGGCACCCATGGTGTTGATAACCGTCACCGGTTCAGGAGCCTGACGCCAGAACTGCGCGCTATCCCAGGCAATGCTGCCGTTTTCACCCAGCGTGACAATCACTGTTCCTGCGCCACGGGCAACAATCGCTTTCATCTTCAGACGCAGCGCTTCGTCTTCTTGCGGTGCGGAGGCAAAGGCAAAATCGAGATGCGGCACCAGTGTCTGCCAGAGCGGGCTGTCCCACTTGTCGGAGAAGTCGAAAGCGGTAAGTTTGCCCGCAGCGTGCAGCTGTGGGAATGCGTCTTCCGCATGTCCCCAGATTGCCGCGTGCACAATGTCATACTGCGCCAGCCAGGCGTAATCCTCTTCACTCAGGGCAAAGTCGGCCATCACGCCTTCGGTGTAGTCGCCAAAAACGCGATCATTGTCGTGCAGTTCCACCTGAGTTTGTGCGGTAACGCCGTGTTTCGTATGGACATGGCTGATATCGACGCCCATGCGGGCGAGATCCTGCTTCAGCTTTGTGCCGTAGTCATCGTCACCCACCCAGGTAATACATCCCGGCTGTATGCCGTAGCGAGTGCAGTACACCGCCACATTGACCGCATTACCGCCAGAAAACGCTTTATTCAGTTGCGGGTAGATATCGACGCAGTTATCGCCGATTGTCGCCAGGGTTTTCATCTCTCATCCTCCGGCAGCAGCGCGCGAAAGCGTTCCAGCGCCTGGCGGGCATAGAGTCTGGGCTCGTTCATATACATCGTCACCAGCTCCACCGTACAGTAACCCTCATAGCCCCGATCAATAATATCGCGCATCAGTTCCCGCAGCGGCATTTTGCCTTCTCCAGGAATGTAATGCGTGTCGCTGGCCCCGTCGCTGTCGACAATATGCAGATGACGTAATTTATCGCCCAGTTTGTCGAAATAACTCATCACCGGTTCCGCCAGGACATACGGCGCGCAAATGTCGACCATGCTGAACAGGCGCGGCGAAGGCACCAGCGCCAGCGCATGAAGCACATCATTAGCATTACACACGACGTTCGATTCATACGGCGTTAACGGTTCGAGGATCAGATCCATGCCGATGTTTTCCGCGTACTCACACAGTTCGCTTAAGTTCTCTGCCAGCCGCCCCCAGATAACGTTAGGCGGCGTGAGATAGCCCGCGTTCATCTCTTTTGCCATATCTATCGCCAGCTTGATCATGTCCAGGCTTTCACGACGCATATGTTCATCGCCCAGCATCATGTTATACGGATAGCCGTTGGTTTCTGGCGTGTAACCGATAATCGGCATCTGATACGTCTGCGCCAGCGCCTTGATTTGTTTGATGCCGCCCGCTTTTAAGTCCGGCGCGAACGCGTGCGGGCGACCGCCCCAAATTTCGATGCCGTCGTAACCCAGCTCGCTTGCATCACGAAATGCGTGTTCAATAGGCAGCCGCTGGTGGCCGCAGGTAAACATACCTGTTTTCATCGGGTAACTCCTTGCGTAAATCCGGCCCGTTGCCGGGCCGGGAGAGGGATTAATATTCCACCAGACCACCGTAATAGCGGCGTTCATCCGGGTTGTGATCTTTGTAAATAGACAGGTAGTAGCAGAGCCACTCCATTGGCACGAACATCAGGAACGGTGCCAGCCACGGGTGCAGCCCTTGCGAAATTTCGGCGTAATCGATGACGATCACGTTGTCAGTACGCTGTTTAACAAAGTTAATGGCGCGTTCGGTGGTGTGGCGACTTTCATCATTGCCGAGCAGGAACAGGAACGGAACGCCCGGTTCGACAATCTCCAGCGGGCCATGGCGGAACTCTCCGCTCTCAATCACGCAGCCGTGCGTCCAGGTAAATTCCATCAGCGTTACAATGCCTTCTTTGTAACCCAGCGGACGCAGCGGACCCGCAGCAACGGTATAAATCATCGGCCACTGGCTGGCCAGTTCACCAAGCTGGCGGCCTTTTTCTTCCCAGGTGCGTACCAGATGACCGAGCGCATTCGGCAACTGCTTGAGATCGTTTTTGATCTTGCCGATTTCCGCGTTCGGCGCGAGGCGGGTGATCATCTCCAGCACCACGCTGTAGCAGAGCAGCAGGTGAATTTCCCAGATACAGTCGGCCTGATAATCAATGCTAAATTCCGCCGCCGAGGTAATCGGGCTGTCCGCGCGTTTGGTGAACGCCGCAGTGAGTGCGCCGCAGGCCCGGCCCAGCTCCAGCGCTTTGATTACCTCTTCCGTTTTACCGTAGTCAGAAACGCCAATCACCGCGCAACGATCGTCGAGGCGATACGGGGTGTTATCGCAGAACTCCCAGCCGGAAATGGCGTAGACCTGAAGATCGGAAAAGCGATCCGCCAGATGTTTCGCCGTTTGCGCCGCGTTGAGTGGCGAGCCGCAGGCAACGAAATAAATACGATCAATGTCGCGCTTCACCATCTCTTCCACGATGGCGTGCACCAGCGGAACGTCATGGCTGAGAACTTTTTCCACTTCCTGAACCATATTTTCGGTGACCAGAAAGTCCACGGTGCTTTTATCAATATCCAACATTTTATTTTCTTCAGATAACATTACGACAAAGCGTTGAGCTGGCGGCTACGCTTCGCCCAGAAGGCGTAAGCAGGCAGACCAGTAGCAATAACGATGACGGCGCAGATAAGGCCGGGAATCGGTGCCCAGACAAAGGTTGAGGCGACCAGAATGAGGCTTGACGCAATGGCGAGGGTGGTCATCAGCCCGAAAGCCGGAGTACGCCACAGCGGTTTGTAATCGTCGCGTTTACGACACCAGATGATGGAGCCGAAGGTGAGGGTATTTTTGAAACACATCACCAGGGTGAAATAACCCAGCAGGCTGGTGAGATCGGAAACGAAGATGAAGAAGATCCCCAGCGCCCCTTGCAGGATGATGGAGACATCCGGCGTGTTGTATTTCGGATGCACATGGCCGAAGCATTTAAAGAACAGGTTGTCTTTCGCCATCGCGTATTCCAGCCGCGGCTGGTACATCACGCAGCTGGAAAGCGAACCAAGAATGACGATCATCGCCGTGATGGCAGCAAAGATCCCAGCGGTGCTGCCGAGTGCGGGGATCTAGGTCAGGGCGTCGGAAATCGGCGTTTCAGAATTGGCGAGTTTGTCGAAGGGCATCAGGCCGGAAATCACCAGCGCCAGCAGGGTGTAGAGCACTAGAACCAGCAGACAGGAACCAATCAGCGCTCGTGGCATGGTTTTTCCGGGGTTTTTAATTTCGCCGGTCATATAACAGATAGAGGCCATGCCGGTATACGACCAACTGGTGGCAGAGATCCCCGCCAGCAGCGCCATAAAGCTGCCCGTTGCGCCAATCGCAGTGGTGGTAAGGGCGGCAAAATTCTCCGCTTTAAACCAGAAGATCCCAAGGCCAATGACGATAGTGAACGGGATAATTTTGGCGATGGTAATTAGCGTCTGAAACGCTGCGCCGCCTTCAACGGAGCGCAGGTGTAGCAACATAAAGGCGATAATTAATCCGGCGGCGATAAATTTACCGAGCAACGGATCGATAGGCGTTAAAAAGCCAAGATTGCTGACAATCGCCAGCGCCATAATCGACAATGACGGCGCATCGTTGGCCCAGAAGCTGGCCCAGCCGGAGAGGAAAGCCAGCGGTCGGCTTCCGGCATTTTTCAGATAAACATAATCTGCGCCATTTTCCGGATAAGCGGTGGATAGTTCCGCATAGACGCACATTTGCGGGATCACAATTAACCCGCCAATGACAAACGCGAGCACCGTAAGCCACGGCGTGCCCGCTGCTTTTGCCACTTCACCCACAGATACAAAAATACCGGAGCCGACGGTTGTCCCGACGGCGATTGCAAGAACGGCCCAAAATCCGAGCTTGCGTTGGAGTTCCTAGCTTCCCATAGCGATACCTTTTTCTTGTCCAATACGTTGTAGGGGAGAGTTTGCAGTCATTTAAAAGGTAACATGACAATGCATGATGAATATCACAACATATGATGTTATGTAGTGTGGAGGAAGATCACAAAATTTCGCACAGGATCGCGCTGTGGCTAATGGATGTAGTTATCAAATTGAATTTAAAGTGAAAATATTTTTACGGGCGGGGGCAAGAAGGACATAGAAACAAATACGCCCTCGGAAAATCCAGAGGGCGTCGGGCAATTAAACCGGTGTTAGCCGATTTCTGTCAGAGACTTACTGTGCAGTAGGACCGCAACCGCCAATGATTTTAGAAATAGAAATTGCCGGGTGCAGCAGGTAGTCGTAAGAGCAGTTCTTATCACGGTTTTCAATATGACCAGTACATGCAGTTAACGTAGCCAGT
>NZ_JBQZXC010000028.1:0-36796 GCF_053555815.1 Shigella sp. SIG6
AGAATTAACCTCGTCGCTGAAAGGTAAACCTGTTTCTGCGCAGCTAACGGTAGGCGTGGTCGATGAAATGATCTACGCGCTGCAACCAGAAATCGCGCCGAATATCGGCAAATTTTTCTATCCGCTGGGGCGTAACAATGTGCGTACCAGCTCCAGTCTGTCGTTTATCAGCTATGACCAGGCGCTCTCCAGCGAGCCGGTTGCGCCTGGCGCGACTAACCGCAGCGAGCGGCGAGTAAAAATGCTTGAACGTCCACGGCGTGAAGAGGTGGATACCGCGGCATGGATGCCGTCACTCACAACCGATAAACAAGGCAAAGCGTATTTCACGTTCCTGATGCCTGATTCGTTAACCCGCTGGCGTATCACCGCGCGTGGGATGAACGGCGACGGGCTGGTCGGGCAGGGGCGTGCTTATCTGCGTTCGGAAAAAAATCTCTACATGAAGTGGAGTATGCCAACGGTGTATCGCGTGGGCGACAAACCGGCGGCAGGACTGTTTATCTTCAGTCAGCAGGATAACGAACCGGTGGCGCTGGTGACTAAATTTGCAGGCGATGAGATGCGCCAGACGCTGACGCTGCACAAAGGGGCGAATTATATTTCGCTGACGCAGAATATTCAGCAATCTGGCTTGTTAAGTGCAGAACTGCAACAAAATGGGCAAGTGCAGGACAGCATTAGCACAAAACTGTCTTTTGTGGACAACAGCTGGCCCGTTGAACAGCAGAAAAATGTCATGCTCGGCGGTGGCGAGAACGCGCTGATGTTGCCCGAGCAGGCGAGTAATATCCGGCTACAAAGTAGTGAAACGCCGCAGGAGATTTTCCGCAACAATCTTGATGCGTTAGTCGATGAACCGTGGGGTGGGGTGATCAACACCGGTAGCCGTCTGATCCCGCTCAGTCTCGCCTGGCGTTCGCTTGCCGATCATCAAAGTGCCGCCGCTAACGACATTCGTCAGATGATTCAGGATAACCGTCTGCGGCTGATGCAACTGGCGGGGCCCGGAGCGCGCTTTACCTGGTGGGGTGAAGATGGCAATGGTGACGCCTTCCTTACGGCATGGGCATGGTACGCCGACTGGCAGGCCAGCCCGGCGCTCGGCGTAACGCAACAACCGGAATACTGGCAGCATATGCTCGACAGTTATGCCGAGCAGGCGGATAACATGCCGTTATTGCATCGGGCGCTGGTGCTGGCGTGGGCACAGGAGATGAATCTGCCGTGCAAAACGTTGTTGAAAGGGGGGGATGAAGCTATCGCCCGGCGCGGAACTAAAGATGAAGATTTCTCTGAGGAAGACATCCGCGATATCAATGACAGCCTGATCCTCGATACACCGGAATCTCCACTGGCAGATGCGGTGGCAAACGTCTTAACCATGACGTTGCTGAAAAAAGCGCAGTTGAAGTCCACGGTGATGCCACAGGTTCAGCAATATGCGTGGGATAAAGCGGCAAACAGCAATCAGCCGCTGGCGCACACGGTTGTGCTGCTCAATAGCGGTGGTGACGCTACCCAGACGGCCGCTATTTTAATGGTTTGACCGCTGAGCAATCCACTATTGAGCGCGCGCTGGCCATGAACTGGCTGGCGAAATATATGGCGACAATGCCTCCAGTTGTTTTGCCTGCGCCTGCGGGCGCATGGGCTAAACATAAGTTAACTGGAGGGGGCGAAGACTGGCGTTGGGTTGGTCAGGGTGTGCCGGACATTCTCTCTTTTGGTGACGAATTATCGCCGCAAAATGTGCAGGTCCGCTGGCGTGAACCGGCAAAAACGGCTCAACAAAGTAACATTCCGGTGACCGTTGAACGCCAGTTGTATCGGCTTATCCCCAGTGAAGAAGAGATGAGCTTTACTCTGCAGCCGGTGACCAGCAATGAGATTGACAGCGATGCGCTGTATCTCGATGAAATTACGCTTACCAGCGAGCAGGATGCAGTTCTGCGCTATGGTCAGGTGGAAGTACCGCTCCCGCCGGGAGCCGACGTTGAGCGCACAACATGGGGCATTTCAGTCAATAAACCCAACGCCGCGAAACAGCAGGGGCAATTGCTGGAAAAAGCGCGTAATGAAATGGGCGAACTGGCCTATATGGTGCCGGTGAAAGAACTGACGGGAACGGTCACTTTCCGCCATTTGCTGCGCTTCTCGCAAAAAGGGCAATTCGTTCTGCCTCCTGCTCGTTATGTGCGTTCCTATGCACCTGCGCAGCAAAGTGTCGCGGCAGGGAGTGAATGGACCGGGATGCAGGTGAAATAAGTGAACTGGCGCAGAATCGTCTGGCTATTGGCGTTGGTTACTCTGCCAACGCTTGCGGAGGAGACGCCGTTACAACTGGTGCTGCGCGGTGCGCAGCACGATCAACTGTATCAGCTGTCGTCATCAGGCGTGACCAAAGTCTCAGCATTACCTGACTCGCTCACCACGCCGTTAGGGAGTTTGTGGAAACTGTATGTTTACGCCTGGCTGGAGGATACCCATCAACCGGAGCAGCCCTACCAGTGTCGCGGAAACTCCCCGGAAGAGGTTTATTGTTGTCAGGCTGGGGAGAGCATAACGCGCGATACCGCGCTGGTACGTTCCTGTGGGCTCTATTTTGCGCCGCAGCGGTTGCATATTGGCGCAGATGTGTGGGGGCAATACTGGCAACAGCGTCAGGCACCTGCGTGGTTAGCGTCTCTTACAACGCTGAAGCCAGAAACCTCGGTAACGGTTAAATCGCTGCTTGATTCATTAGCGACGTTACCTGCGCAAAACAAAGCTCAGGAAGTCTTACTGGATGTGGTGCTGGACGAGGCGAAAATCGGTGTTGCATCCATGCTCGGTAGTCGGGTACGGGTGAAAACCTGGAGCTGGTTTGCCGATGATAAACAGGAAATCCGTCAGGGTGGTTTTGCTGGCTGGTTAACCGATGGTACACCGCTGTGGGTTACTGGCAGTGGCACCAGCAAAACGGTACTAACCCGTTATGCGACGGTGCTTAATCGGGTTTTGCCAGTGCCGACGCAGGTTGCCAGTGGGCAATGTGTAGAGGTGGAGCTGTTTGCCCGCTATCCGCTGAAGAAAATCACAGCGGAAAAGAGTACGACGGCAGTAAAACCCAGCGTACTTAATGGGCGCTATCGTGTGACGTTTACTAATGGTAACCACATTACGTTTGTCAGCCACGGTGAGACGACCTTACTGAGCGAAAAGGGCAAACTGAAATTGCAGTCGCATCTCGATCGTGAAGAGTACGTTGCCAGAGTTCTGGATCGCGAGGCGAAAAGTACGCCACCTGAGGCAGCGAAAGCCATGACCGTGGCGATACGTACTTTTTTACAGCAAAACGCCAATCGGGAAGGTGATTGCCTGACCATCCCCGACAGCAGCGCCACGCAGCGTGTTTCTGCTTCGCCAGCGACCACGGGGGCGCGAACGATGACCGCCTGGACGCAGGAGCTCATCTATGCAGGCGATCCGGTTCATTATCATGGCAGTCGCGCTACCGAAGGGACACTTTCCTGGCGGCAAGCCACGGCCCAGGCGGGGCAGGGGGAGCGTTACGACCAGATACTCGCGTTTGCTTATCCCGACAACAGCCTTAGCCGCTGGGGAGCTCCACGCTCAACCTGCCAGTTATTACCCAAAGCGAAAGCTTGGCTGGCGAAAAAAATGCCGCAGTGGCGGCGTATATTACAAGGCGAGACGGGGTACAACGAACCAGACGTGTTTGCAGTCTGTCGTTTAGTCTCAGGTTTCCCCTATACCGATCGGCAGCAGAAACGGCTGTTTATTCGTAACTTCTTTACGCTTCAGGATCGGCTGGATTTAACCCATGAGTATCTGCACCTGGCCTTTGATGGTTATCCCACCGGGCTTGATGAGAACTATATCGAAACGCTGACCCGACAATTATTAATGGACTAATGCTATGCGAAAGATTTTTCTTCCGTTGTTACTGGTGGCACTTTCGCCTGTCGCTCACAGTGAAGGTGTGCAGGAAGTCGAGATTGACGCACCGCTCTCTGGCTGGCATCCGGCAGAGGGCGAAGATGCCAGTTTTTCACAATCGATCAATTACCCGGCGTCGTCCGTCAACATGGCAGATGATCAAAATATCTCAGCGCAGATCCGCGGCAAAATAAAGAATTATGCTGCGGCGGGTAAAGTTCAGCAGGGCCGGCTGGTGGTCAACGGTGCCAGTATGCCGCAGAGAATTGAATCCGATGGTTCATTTGCACGCCCTTATATTTTCACTGAAGGCAGCAACAGCGTGCAGGTCATCAGCCCGGATGGGCAAAGCCGGCAAAAAATGCAGTTTTACTCAACGCCGGGTACAGGAACTATTCGTGCACGTTTACGGCTGGTTCTCTCGTGGGATACGGACAATACCGATCTCGATCTCCATGTTGTCACGCCCGATGGCGAACACGCCTGGTACGGTAACACCGTGCTGAAAAACAGTGGTGCACTGGATATGGATGTCACGACGGGGTACGGACCCGAGATTTTCGCCATGCCAGCACCAGTTCACGGGCGCTATCAGGTGTATATCAACTACTATGGTGGGCGCAGCGAAACGGAATTGACGACCGCCCAACTGACGCTGATCACCGATGAAGGATCGGTCAATGAGAAACAGGAAACATTTATTGTACCGATGCGTAATGCTGGCGAGCTGACGCTGGTGAAAAGTTTTGACTGGTGATCCATCCCTTCACACAACCTGGCTCTCTCTTTTTTCAGATAAGACTGCTGGGCGATCTGCCGACGCCAGGATATAACCATTAACAAGCGTCGGCAGATTGGTCATTTCTTATTTTTCGTACTGAGAACTGTCCATCTACTCCGGCTTTCCTGGTTAAGGCAATGGTTTCTAAGCGATACGCATTATTGCAATGGTGACAGAACATTGCGGTAACACGCTTTTACCGCTACCTTAACCACACTCCATCGGTCACCTGAGGCGGAGCTTCGCCCCTTTGAAATACCTTGCTTCTTTTCGTACAACCCTGAAAGCCTCGCGCTACATGTTCAGAGCATTGGCGTTAGTGCTCTGGCTGTTGATTGCTTTTTCATCCGTTTTTTACATCGTTAATGCGTTACATCAGCGAGAATCGGAAATTCGTCAGGAATTTAATCTGAGTTCCGATCAGGCTCAGCGCTTTATTCAACGCACCTCTGATGTGATGAAAGAGCTTAAGTACATCGCCGAAAATCGCTTATCGGCAGAAAACGGTGTGCTTTCCCCGCGTGGACGAGAAACGCAGGCGGATGTGCCTGCGTTTGAACCGCTGTTTGCCGACTCCGATTGTTCCGCAATGAGTAACACCTGGCGAGGTTCTCTGGAGTCATTGGCGTGGTTTATGCGCTACTGGCGCGATAATTTTTCTGCGGCTTACGATCTCAACCGGGTATTTTTAATCGGCAGTGATAACCTCTGCATGGCCAATTTCGGTCTGCGTGATATGCCAGTGGAACGCGATACCGCGTTGAAAGCGTTGCATGAACGCATCAATAAATATCGAAATGCACCACAAGATGATAGCGGCAGTAACCTCTACTGGATCAGCGAAGGTCCGCGCCCTGGCGTCGGGTATTTTTACGCGTTGACGCCAGTTTATCTGGCGAACCGGTTGCAGGCGCTTTTGGGTGTCGAGCAGACCATCCGGATGGAGAACTTTTTCTTACCGGGTACGTTGCCGATGGGGGTTACCATTCTTGATGAAAATGGTCATACCCTGATTTCGCTTACCGGACCAGAAAGTAAAATTAAGGGCGATCCTCGCTGGATGCAGGAACGCTCCTGGTTTGGCTATACGGAAGGGTTCCGGGAGCTGGTGCTGAAGAAAAATCTGCCACCCTCATCGCTAAGCATCGTGTATTCGGTGCCGGTTGATAAGGTGCTGGAACGCATTCGCATGTTGATCCTTAACGCAATTTTGCTGAATGTGCTTGCCGGAGCTGCATTGTTTACTCTCGCGCGGATGTACGAGCGACGTATTTTCATTCCGGCGGAAAGCGACGCCCTGCGACTGGAAGAACATGAGCAGTTCAATCGCAAGATTGTCGCCTCCGCGCCAGTGGGTATCTGCATTTTGCGTACCGCTGATGGCGTCAATATTTTAAGTAACGAACTGGCGCATACCTATCTCAATATGCTTACGCATGAGGACCGCCAACGACTGACGCAAATTATCTGTGGGCAGCAGGTCAATTTTGTTGATGTCCTGACCAGCAACAATACCAATCTGCAAATCAGCTTCGTCCATTCGCGCTATCGTAATGAAAACGTGGCCATTTGTGTGCTGGTGGATGTTTCTTCGCGCGTGAAGATGGAAGAGTCGTTGCAGGAGATGGCACAAGCAGCGGAACAGGCGAGCCAGTCAAAATCGATGTTCCTTGCCACCGTCAGTCATGAGCTGCGAACGCCGCTGTATGGCATTATCGGTAACCTGGATCTGTTGCAAACCAAAGAGTTACCGAAAGGCGTCGATCGTCTGGTGACGGCAATGAACAACTCTTCCAGCCTGTTGTTGAAAATTATCAGCGATATTCTCGATTTCTCGAAGATTGAATCGGAACAGTTGAAGATCGAACCGCGTGAGTTTTCACCGCGTGAAGTGATGAACCACATCACCGCCAACTATTTACCGCTGGTGGTACGCAAGCAGTTAGGCTTGTACTGCTTTATTGAACCGGATGTGCCAGTGGCCTTAAATGGCGACCCGATGCGTTTACAGCAGGTCATCTCCAACCTGTTGAGTAACGCCATAAAATTCACCGATACCGGCTGTATAGTTTTGCATGTTCGCGCTGATGGCGATTATCTCTCTATCCGTGTTCGCGATACCGGCGTGGGGATTCCGGCGAAAGAAGTGGTGCGCTTGTTTGATCCCTTCTTCCAGGTTGGAACGGGCGTACAGCGAAACTTCCAGGGGACCGGTCTGGGTCTGGCGATTTGTGAAAAACTGATCAGCATGATGGACGGCGATATCTCGGTAGATTCAGAACCGGGAATGGGCAGCCAGTTTACCGTGCGTATTCCGTTGTACGGCGCTCAGTACCCGCAGAAAAAAGGCGTGGAAGGGTTGAGTGGTAAACGCTGCTGGCTGGCGGTCCGCAATGCGTCGCTCTGTCAGTTCCTGGAAACCAGTTTGCAGCGCAGCGGCATCGTCGTTACAACATACGAAGGGCAGGAACCGACTCCCGAAGATGTGTTAATCACTGACGAGGTAGTGAGTAAAAAATGGCAGGGCAGAGCGGTAGTGACCTTCTGTCGTCGCCATATTGGTATTCCGCTGGAGAAAGCGCCAGGGGAGTGGGTACACAGTGTGGCTGCTCCGCATGAGCTACCGGCATTGTTGGCGCGTATTTATTTGATCGAGATGGAGAGCGACGATCCTGCTAACGCTCTGCCGTCGACGGACAAAGCGGTCAGCGATAACGACGATATGATGATTCTGGTCGTGGATGATCATCCGATTAACCGACGTCTGCTGGCAGATCAGTTGGGATCGTTGGGCTATCAATGTAAAACCGCGAATGATGGCGTCGATGCGCTTAATGTACTTAGTAAGAATCATATTGATATCGTGCTTAGCGACGTCAACATGCCAAATATGGATGGTTACCGCTTGACGCAACGCATTCGTCAGTTGGGACTGACGTTGCCGGTAATCGGAGTAACTGCTAATGCGTTGGCTGAAGAGAAGCAGCGGTGTCTGGAGTCCGGTATGGACAGCTGCCTCTCGAAGCCGGTAACGCTGGATGTGATAAAACAGACGTTGACGGTATATGCCGAGAGGGTCAGGAAATCGCGGGATTCGTAGGACGGATAAGGCGTTTACGCCGCATCCGGCATTCAGTGCAAATGCCAGATAAGACACTGACGCGTCTTATCTGGCCTACTTTAATGTAATCTGTTGAAATAATGGGAATCGTAGGCCGGATAAGGCGTTTACGCCGCATCCGGCAATCGGTGCAAATGCCAGATAAGACACTAACGCGTCTTATCTGGCCTACAGATGATTAGTCTTTATCTGCCGGACTTAAGGTCACAGAAGAGAGATAATTCAGCAGGGCGATATCGTTCTCGACGCCCAGCTTCATCATCGCAGATTTCTTCTGGCTACTGATGGTTTTAATACTGCGGTTCAGCTTTTTAGCGATCTCGGTCACTAGGAAGCCTTCCGCAAACAGGCGCAGAACTTCACTCTCTTTTGGCGAGAGACGCTTGTCACCGTAACCACCAGCACTGATTTTTTCCAACAGGCGAGAAACGCTTTCCGGGGTAAATTTCTTCCCTTTCTGCAGCGCGGCGAGAGCTTTCGGCAGATCGGTCGGTGCACCTTGTTTCAGCACGATCCCTTCGATATCCAGATCCAATACCGCACTAAGAATCGCCGGGTTGTTGTTCATAGTCAGAACAATGATCGACAGGCTTGGGAAATGGCGCTTGATGTACTTGATTAAGGTAATGCCATCGCCGTACTTATCGCCAGGCATGGAGAGATCGGTAATCAACACATGCGCATCCAGTTTCGGCAGGTTGTTGATCAGTGCTGTAGAGTCTTCAAATTCGCCGACAACATTCACCCACTCAATTTGCTCAAGTGATTTGCGAATACCGAACAAGACTATCGGATGGTCATCGGCAATAATTACGTTCATATTGTTCATGTAATAGGCTACCTTGCTACAGCAAGCTCTTGACATAACTGTCAATGTCGCTGATGTATTTTTCTATTCCTGGAACATCCTTCTCACGAATCAGATGTTCCAGCGTTTCACATAACTGCTTGCCGGGTACCAGATTTAGCATGGCAAATACGCCTTTAAGACGATGAGCCGTTTGGGCTAACGCAGCAAAGTCACTGGTTGCTGCTTCAGTATACAGCCTCTTAACATCATCCGGTACTGTGTCTACAAAGAGCGCATAATAGCCGCTGGCATGGAGTTGCGCATTTTCATCTCCGCCCAGAGGCGATTCTGTCACCTCTTCCTGCGCCAGTTGCACTTCAATTAATTGTAAGACCGCTTCCTGCATAGCGTTGCTCATATTGAAGTTGACGCACAATTGACCAGGCCCAATTTCCCGTACGCCAGACTCATCATCGCTTAAAAGCAAGCCAGAGGCAGTAAGATTAGACGGGTTATCCGTTAAAAAGATATCATAATCTTGACTAATTAATCTTTCATCGGGTGTGATACAGGTTGCACCCCAATTTTCTAACAGGCGAGTGACAATATTCCGAATTTCTGCCGAAGTAACATCCACCATTACGCAGACATCATCCAGTAAACGCTCTTCTTCCTCTTCAACTTCCGGGTCAGCGGCGAGCATTTTGATATGCACAGAGTAGCGTGTACCAAGCCCATCCCGCGTTTTGATGTTTAAATGACCGCCCAGTTTACGTGCCAGTTGATCGCTCAGCCAGAATGCCAGCGGGTCCGCCTTTCCATAACGATCGTTTTGGGTCTGGTTGATAAACGGGAAGTGCAAATTATCCATTTCATGAATACTTACGCCTTCTCCCGTGTCCAGAATGCGGAATGTCAGGCGGTCTTCAGAGGACTCATCCTGATCAACCTCAAGGGTGATTTTTCCCAATTGCGTTGAGGTCACGGCATATTGCATCAGTAGCAGCAAAATACGTCGTAAGGCATCGCGATCGCCGCGGCGCATATCGTGTGCTTTCAGATGATTGTTAATCAGCAGTTGCAGACCTTTACGCTTGATGGCAGGCAACACTGAAGGCACAACTTCATCAATTAAATCCTGCACGGAGAACAGCACCGTCTCACTTTTCCAGCTATCATCCGCAAGCATGTTCGCTAACTGTATTTCTTCGACCAGCCGCACCAGCACATCTGCCTGATTCGCCAGTTGTTTGCTTTCCGGGGCGTTGAGTTTAGCCGCACTCTCCGCCAGGGACTGTGTGGGTTCTTTCAGCGCATCGCCAATGTTTTTCATAAAGGTCATCCGCCCCTGCTGGTTTTTCTCATACAGACGCTGCGCCTGCTTGAGTTTCTTGTTTACCAGCACTTCGCGATCCTGATCGCGAATAATGAAAATTTGTGTGCGCGGCGCGACCTGGCTGTGGAACATGCGGATCTCATACAGCTCGTTATTGATCGTCGCCTGAATAATCCCCTGATGCTGTTCCGCCATGGTGGTGATGTTTTGCAGATTCAGATGCGGCAGCAAATGATCGGCAATTTTGTTACTTATGACAGTGCGGTTCGATTCCTGATCGTGAACCAGCAGGCCGAGCGGCAACAGTGAGACTATCTCTTCATTGATTGCCCGTAAAATGCGCAATTCGTTATTGACCGCCGTGCTGGGGACGCTTTCTGTACTGCGGCTGGAGAAATGGCGGAATGTGGTATAGCCAAATAACGCCAGCGCCAGCAAACCGATGTTCAGCAGCAGTGGCAGCAGAATGTTTTGCAACGTATCCAGCAATAAGGTGCCATAAGGAACCTGCCAGACCAGGCGCATATCGGTAGAGTTGAGTGCCGAGGAGATTTCAATCTTCGTACTGTTAAAGTGGATACTGACGCTATCCGTCCCTTCTTTCTCATTATCATTGTTTCCCGTTGCCGTCGCGTCTGGCTCAAGGCGGAAACTGTCCAGCGGCATACCCGGTGGGATCAAATCATTAATCGGCAGATCAAAAGCCACGACCGTTGCCAGATGTCCCAGCTGGTTGAACGTGGTACGCAAGGTAAAGTAATGACCGTTCTGCCAGGCCAGGCGGCGCATGTTAGAAAAACTTTCGCGTTCATCGAGGGCGTTGGCCTGTTGCAACATTTCTGCACGACGTGAATCAACAATGTCACTGACGGTCGATTCTTTAAATCCGGAGGTGAGATCTTTAAGGGGTAGGGTTGAGATCAGCACCAGACTGTTATCCTGACCATTCAGGTAATACATCGACCACGGTACATTTTCTGCACCCCACAATGTATCCAGATAAGTGGACATCCGCTGAGTCATCTCAAGCGTTGAGTTGTCGTGAGAGCCAAAGATTAACGCTTCCGTTTTGCGGCGTGGTTTCTCCAGATAGTAGACATCCTGTTTCAGGCGCGTCTCTTGTAAACCTTCGCCGGAGGAGGGGGAGGTCGTCGCGGCAATGTTGTCGTAGATCTGCCTGGTCACGTAACGCCAGGTATCGACGCGCTTTTGGATTGCGTGGGTAATGTCGACAATCTGGTAACTTTTATCTTTCAGCCAGGCGTTAACGGCACTTTGTACCATTACCCCCATCGTCACCAGTAACACAATGATCAACAGTAAAAAGAAGCGGGTAATGCTCCCCGGTAGGAGTGAAAAGCGGGTCGTGGCCGTTGTCTCTTTCTGACGCATTCGTGTTTATGACCTGTTAAAACTTCGCGAAGTGATAGGGCAGTATAAAGGGTACAGTGTGAAATTCCAGACTCTTACCTGATTGATGATTCTCTATTCTCCCGTGATATTTATCATCCTGTATGGGGGGAAATAGATGTACAAGCGCCATTTTGCTGTACAAATAACCTACAAAAAGCCCAACGAAATTAATTGTAAATAAACAAAGATTGCTGGAAATTATGCTGATGTTAATTATTTGTGAAATAGTTAACAAGCGTTATAGTTTTTCTGTGGTAGCACAGAATAATGAAAAGTGTGTAAAGAAGGGTAAAAAAAACCGAATGCGAGGCATCCGGTTGAAATAGGGGTAAACAGACATTCAGAAATGAATGACGGTAATAAATAAAGTTAATGATGATAGCGGGAGTTATTCTAGTTGCGAGTGAAGGTTTTGTTTTGACATTCAGTGCTGTCAAATACTTAAGAATAAGTTATTGATTTTAACCTTGAATTATTATTGCTTGATGTTAGGTGCTTATTTCGCCATTCCGCAATAATCTTAAAAAGTTCCCTTGTATTTACATTCTGAAACATCCATAGCGATAAATGAAACATCTTAAAAGTTTTAGTATCATATTCGTGTTGGATTATTCTGCATTTTTGGGGAGAATGGACTTGCCGACTGATTAATGAGGGTTAATCAGTATGCAGTGGCATAAAAAAGCAAATAAAGGCATATAACAGAGGGTTAATAACATGAAAGTTAAAGTACTGTCCCTCCTGGTCCCAGCTCTGCTGGTAGCAGGCGCAGCAAACGCTGCTGAAGTTTACAACAAAGACGGCAACAAATTAGATCTGTACGGTAAAGTAGACGGCCTGCACTATTTCTCTGACGACAAGTCTGTAGATGGCGACCAGACCTACATGCGTCTTGGCTTCAAAGGTGAAACTCAGGTTACTGACCAGCTGACCGGTTACGGCCAGTGGGAATATCAGATCCAGGGCAACAGCGCTGAAAACGAAAACAACTCCTGGACCCGTGTGGCATTCGCAGGTCTGAAATTCCAGGATGTAGGTTCTTTCGACTACGGTCGTAACTACGGCGTAGTTTACGACGTAACTTCTTGGACCGACGTACTGCCAGAATTCGGTGGTGACACTTACGGTTCTGACAACTTCATGCAGCAGCGTGGTAACGGCTTCGCAACCTACCGTAGCACCGACTTCTTTGGTCTGGTTGACGGTCTGAACTTCGCTGTTCAGTATCAGGGCAAAAACGGTAGCCCGGAAGGTGAAGGCATGACCAACAACGGTCGTGAAGCTCTGCGTCAGAACGGTGACGGCGTTGGCGGTTCTATTACTTATGATTACGAAGGCTTCGGTATCGGTGCTGCAGTTTCCAGCTCCAAACGTACTGATGACCAGAACTTCGGTCTGAACCGTTATGATGAGCGTTACATCGGTAATGGCGACCGCGCTGAAACCTACACCGGTGGTCTGAAATACGACGCGAACAACATCTACCTAGCTGCTCAGTACACCCAGACCTACAACGCAACTCGCGTAGGCAACTTGGGTTGGGCGAACAAAGCACAGAACTTCGAAGCTGTTGCTCAGTACCAGTTCGACTTCGGTCTGCGTCCGTCCCTGGCTTACCTGCAGTCTAAAGGTAAAAACCTGGGTGTCATCAATGGTCGTAACTACGACGACGAAGATATCCTGAAATATGTTGATGTTGGTGCGACCTACTACTTCAACAAAAACATGTCCACCTACGTTGACTACAAAATCAACCTGCTGGACGACAACCAGTTCACTCGTGACGCTGGCATCAACACTGATAACATCGTAGCTCTGGGTCTGGTTTACCAGTTCTAATCTCGATGGATATCGAACAAAGGGCCTGCGGGCCCTTTTTTCATTGTTTTCAGCGTACAAACACAGTTTTTTGGTGTACTCTTGCGACCGTTCGCATGAGGATAATCACGTATGGAAATAAGCTTTACCCGCGTGGCACTGCTGGTTGCCGCGCTCTTCTTTGTTGGTTGCGATCAAAAACCACAACCCGCCAAAACCCACGCTACTGAAGTTACCGTTCTTGAAGGCAAAACCATGGGTACCTTCTGGCGTGCCAGCATCCCGGGCATTGATGCCAAACGCAGTGCCGAACTTAAAGAAAAGATTCAGACCCAGCTGGACGCCGACGATCAGCTGCTTTCGACCTATAAAAAAGATTCCGCGCTGATGCGCTTTAACGACTCGCAAAGTTTGTCGCCGTGGCCGGTAAGTGAAGCGATGGCCGATATCGTCACCACCTCGCTGCGCATTGGGGCAAGGACCGATGGTGCGATGGATATTACCGTCGGGCCGCTGGTGAATCTGTGGGGCTTTGGCCCGGAACAACAGCCGGTTCAAATTCCGAGCCAGGAACAGATCGATGCGATGAAAGCCAAAACCGGCTTACAGCACCTGACGGTCATCAATCAGTCGCATCAGCAATATCTGCAAAAAGACCTGCCGGATTTATATGTCGATCTCTCCACCGTCGGTGAAGGTTATGCGGCGGATCACCTGGCACGCTTGATGGAGCAGGAAGGGATTTCCCGCTATCTGGTGTCGGTGGGCGGCGCGCTGAACAGCCGTGGTATGAACGGTGAAGGCCAGCCGTGGCGGGTAGCGATTCAAAAACCAACCGATAAAGAAAACGCGGTTCAGGCTGTGGTGGATATCAACGGTCATGGGATTAGCACCTCTGGCAGCTACCGTAACTATTACGAACTGGACGGCAAACGTCTTTCCCATGTTATCGATCCGCAAACCGGGCGTCCCATCGAACACAATCTGGTATCCGTGACGGTGATTGCTCCGACGGCGCTGGAAGCCGATGCCTGGGATACTGGCTTGATGGTACTCGGGCCGGAGAAAGCCAAAGAGGTTGTTCGCCGGGAAGGGCTGGCGGTTTATATGATCACCAAAGAAGGCGATAGCTTTAAAACCTGGATGTCACCACAGTTTAAAAGCTTCCTTGTCAGCGAAAAAAATTAAAGCGCAAGATTGTTGGTTTTTGCGTGATGGTGACCGGGCAGACTAAAGGCTATCCTTAACCAGGGAGCTGATTATGAAAAACGCCACATGCTTAACTGACGATCAACGCTGGCAATCTGTCTTAGCCCGCGACCCGAATGCCGACGGCGAATTCGTTTTCGCCGTGCGCACCACGGGTATCTTTTGCCGTCCGTCTTGCCGCGCCAGACATGCCTTGCGGGAAAATGTCTCCTTCTACGCAAATGCCAGCGAGGCACTCGCCGCCGGATTTCGCCCCTGCAAACGTTGTCAGCCAGACAAAGCCAATCCCCGGCAACATCGGTTGGATAAAATCACCCACGCGTGTCGACTGCTGGAACAGGAAACGCCTGTAACGCTGGAAGCCTTAGCCGACCAGGTGGCGATGAGTCCATTTCATCTACATCGGTTGTTTAAAGCTACTACCGGAATGACGCCTAAAGCCTGGCAACAGGCCTGGCGCGCTCGCCGTTTGCGCGAATCGCTGGCGAAAGGGGAGAGCGTGACGACGTCTATTCTTAACGCCGGATTCCCCGACAGCAGCAGTTACTACCGCAAAGCCGATGAAACGCTGGGCATGACGGCTAAACAATTCCGTCACGGTGGCGAAAATCTGGCGGTGCGTTACGCGCTGGCTGATTGTGAGCTGGGGCGTTGCCTGGTGGCAGAAAGCGAGCGGGGGATTTGCGCGATATTGCTGGGCGATGATGACGCGACATTAATCAGCGAGTTGCAGCAGATGTTTCCCGCTGCCGACAACGCGCCTGCCGATCTGACGTTTCAGCAACATGTGCGTGAAGTGATCGCCAGCCTCAATCAACGCGATACGCCGCTGACGTTACCGCTGGATATTCGCGGCACTGCTTTTCAGCAACAAGTCTGGCAGGCACTGCGCACGATACCTTGTGGTGAAACCGTCAGTTATCAGCAACTGGCTAACGCCATCGGCAAACCGAAAGCGGTACGGGCCGTTGCCAGCGCCTGTGCCGCCAACAAGCTGGCTATCGTAATACCCTGTCATCGAGTGGTCCGTGGTGATGGCACACTTTCCGGTTACCGCTGGGGCGTGTCGCGTAAAGCGCAACTGCTGCGCCGCGAAGCTGAAAATGAGGAGAGGTAATGTTGGATCTGTTTGCCGATGCTGAACCGTGGCAAGAGCCACTGGCGGCTGGTGCGGTAATTTTACGGCGTTTTGCTTTTAATGCTGCGGAGCAACTAATCCGCGATATTAATGACGTTGCCAGCCAGTCGCCGTTTCGCCAGATGGTCGCTCCAGGCGGATATACCATGTCGGTGGCGATGACCAACTGTGGGCATCTGGGCTGGACGACCCATCGGCAAGGTTATCTCTATTCGCCCATTGATCCGCAAACAAATAAACCGTGGCCCGCCATGCCACAAAGCTTTCATGATTTATGTCAACGTGCGGCTACGGCGGCGGGCTATCCAGATTTCCAGCCAGATGCTTGTCTTATCAACCGCTACGCTCCTGGCGCGAAACTGTCGCTGCATCAGGATAAAGACGAACCGGATCTGCGCGCGCCAATTGTTTCTGTTTCTCTGGGCTTACCCGCGATTTTTCAATTTGGTGGCCTGAAACGTAATGATCCGCTCAAACGTTTGTTGTTGGAACATGGCGATGTGGTGGTATGGGGCGGTGAATCGCGGCTGTTTTATCACGGTATTCAACCGTTGAAAGCGGGGTTTCATCCACTCACCACCGACTGCCGCTACAACCTGACATTCCGTCAGGCAGGTAAAAAAGAATAAAAATAAGAATTATTATTGCTGTGCGCGCGAAGATGTTTAAACTGCGGGCTGTAATTCATTGTCCGGGTTTTCTGCATGGAACTTCTTGTACTTGTCTGGCGGCAGTATCACTGGCCATTTATCAGTGTGATGGCGCTAAGCCTCGCCAGTGCGGCATTAGGCATTGGCTTAATTGCTTTTATCAATCAGCGCCTTATCGAAACGGCGGATACCAGTCTGCTGGTGTTACCGGAGTTTCTGGGATTATTGCTGCTGTTGATGGCAGTCACTCTCGGATCGCAACTGGCGCTCACCACTTTGGGGCATCACTTCGTTTACCGACTGCGTAGTGAATTTATCAAGCGGATTCTGGATACCCACGTCGAGCGCATTGAACAACTCGGTAGCGCCTCGTTGCTGGCGGGATTAACCAGCGATGTGCGCAATATCACCATTGCTTTTGTGCGTCTGCCGGAACTGGGGCAGGGGATCATTCTCACTATCGGTTCATCGGCGTATCTGTGGATGCTGTCGGGCAAAATGTTGCTGGTAACGGCTATCTGGATGGCGATCACCATCTGGGGCGGTTTTGTGCTGGTGGCGCGGGTGTACAAACATATGGCGACCCTACGTGAAACCGAAGACAAGCTGTACACGGATTTTCAAACTGTACTTGAAGGGCGCAAAGAGCTGACTCTGAACCGGGAACGCGCCGAGTATGTGTTTAACAACCTCTACATCCCCGATGCGCAAGAGTATCGCCATCATATTATTCGCGCAGACACCTTCCATCTTAGTGCCGTGAACTGGTCAAACATCATGATGCTGGGCGCTATCGGCCTGGTGTTCTGGATGGCGAACAGTCTCGGTTGGGCTGATACCAACGTTGCTGCGACCTATTCGTTGACGCTGTTATTCCTGCGTACGCCGCTGCTTTCGGCGGTTGGCGCATTGCCGACGCTGCTGACGGCGCAGGTGGCGTTTAACAAGCTGAACAAATTCGCGCTCGCGCCTTTCAAAGCTGAGTTTCCGCGCCCGCAGGCGTTTCCCAACTGGCAAACGCTGGAGCTGCGTAACGTGACGTTTGCTTATCAGGATAACGCGTTTTCCGTTGGTCCGATTAATCTCACCATCAAATGTGGCGAGCTGCTGTTTCTGATTGGCGGCAACGGTAGCGGAAAATCGACGCTGGCGATGTTGTTGACGGGCTTGTATCAGCCACAAAGCGGCGAAATCTTGCTGGATGGCAAACCTGTCAGCGTCGAACAACCGGAAGATTATCGCAAACTGTTTTCGGCAGTGTTTACCGATGTCTGGCTGTTTGATCAACTGCTGGGGCCGGAGGGGCAACCCGCTAACCCGCAACTGGTTGAGAAGTGGCTGGCGCAGCTGAAAATGGCTCATAAGCTTGAGTTAAGCAACGGGCGTATTGTTAACCTGAAGTTATCAAAAGGGCAGAAAAAACGCGTGGCGCTGTTGCTGGCGCTGGCAGAAGAACGCGATATTATCCTGCTGGATGAATGGGCGGCGGATCAGGATCCACACTTCCGTCGTGAGTTTTATCAGGTGTTGCTGCCGCTGATGCAGGAGATGGGTAAAACTATTTTCGCTATCAGTCATGATGATCATTACTTTATCCACGCCGACCGCCTGCTGGAAATGCGCAATGGGCAACTTAGCGAGCTGACGGGCGAAGAGCGCGATGCCGCTTCGCGTGATGCCGTTGCCCGGACGGCATAATATTACGACGCTGACCTGGCGGACTGCTGCCGTCAGGTCAATATGCTAAAAATCCCTTCATTTCTAATAACCCTATAATTAATCAACGAAATTATAATGTTTCTAAAATTAGAATATAATTTATAAACATTATTTAAATGTTGTTACTTAAGTGTTACCGTTGATGCCGCACAAATCTCACCTGCAATAAAGCGACTAAAAGTAAGGCATTAACAAGATGAAAAAAGTGACTGCCATGCTCTTCTCGATGGCCGTGGGGCTTAATGCCGTTTCGATGGCGGCAAAAGCGAAAGCGTCCGAGGAGCAGGAAACTGATGTACTGTTGATTGGCGGCGGCATTATGAGCGCCACGTTGGGGACCTATTTACGCGAGCTGGAGCCTGAATGGTCGATGACCATGGTGGAGCGCCTGGAGGGGGGCGCGCAGGAGAGTTCGAACGGCTGGAACAACGCCGGAACCGGGCATTCTGCACTGATGGAACTGAACTACACCCCGCAAAACGCCGATGGCAGCATCAGTATTGAAAAAGCAGTCGCCATTAACGAAGCATTTCAGATTTCCCGCCAGTTCTGGGCGCACCAGGTCGAGCGCGGCGTGCTGCGTACTCCGCGTTCATTTATCAATACCGTTCCGCATATGAGCTTTGTCTGGGGCGAGGATAACGTTAATTTCCTGCGCGCCCGTTACGCCGCGTTGCAACAAAGCTCGCTGTTTCGCGGTATGCGTTACTCTGAAGATCACGCGCAGATCAAAGAGTGGGCACCGTTAGTGATGGAAGGGCGCGATCCGCAACAGAAAGTAGCGGCAACACGCACAGAAATTGGCACTGATGTGAACTATGGTGAGATCACCCGCCAGTTAATTGCTTCCTTACAGAAGAAATCTAACTTCTCGCTGCAACTCAGCAGCGAAGTCCGCGCCCTAAAGCGTAATGACGATAACACCTGGACCGTTACCGTTGCCGATCTGAAAAACGGCACTGCACAGAACATCCGCGCCAAATTTGTCTTTATCGGCGCGGGCGGTGCGGCGCTGAAGCTGTTACAGGAATCGGGGATTCCGGAAGCGAAAGACTACGCCGGTTTCCCGGTGGGCGGACAGTTCCTTGTTTCGGAAAATCCAGACGTGGTTAATCGCCATCTGGCGAAAGTTTACGGTAAAGCATCCGTTGGCGCACCACCGATGTCGGTTCCGCATATCGATACCCGTGTTCTGGACGGTAAACGCGTAGTGCTGTTTGGGCCATTTGCCACCTTCTCAACCAAATTCCTCAAAAACGGTTCATTGTGGGATCTGATGAGTTCCACCACCACCTCTAACGTGATGCCGATGATGCACGTCGGGCTGGATAATTTCGATCTGGTGAAATATCTGGTGAGTCAGGTGATGTTGAGTGAAGAGGATCGTTTTGAAGCGTTGAAAGAGTACTATCCGCAAGCGAAAAAAGAGGACTGGCGTTTGTGGCAAGCGGGGCAGCGTGTGCAGATTATCAAGCGTGATGCCGAGAAAGGTGGCGTACTGCGTCTGGGTACCGAAGTGGTCAGTGACCAGCAAGGGACCATTGCGGCGCTGCTGGGGGCATCGCCAGGGGCGTCAACCGCCGCGCCGATTATGTTGAATCTGCTGGAAAAAGTATTTGGCGATCGCGTTTCCAGCCCGCAATGGCAGGCTACGTTGAAAGCGATCGTTCCGTCTTATGGACGCAAGCTGAACGGTGATGTAGCGGCAACAGAACGCGAGTTGCAGTACACCAGCGAAGTGCTGGGGCTGAAATACGACAAACCGCAAGCAGCAGATAGTACGCCGAAACCGCAGTTGAAACCGCAACCCGTTCAAAAAGAAGTGGCGGATATTGCGTTGTAATGATGTGCCACATCCGGCATGGTATGCCGGATGTGGCGTATACTGATAAGACGCGCCAGCGTCGCATCAGGCAACCGGCTCGGGCGTTAGATGTTGGATGCGGCGTAACCGCCTTATCCAACCAACGGGGTGCCGTACTTCACAACAGTTTAGCGAACTTCCGCGTTGTCAATTTTCTCTTCCGCCTTCCAGACGCGGTATTTCACATCTACATTGTCTGGCGTATACACCACGATCGGCAGCTTGCTGTTGTAACGCAGCATTCCAGCATCGCCCAGATACGCGGTGACAAATTTCTTCTCTTTCTTGCCATCCGGGCAGGCCATCATCGTGGAAACCGGCGAGCTAACTTTATCAAAGACATAATAATCATAGCCCCAGCCTTCCAGCGTTTTGCTTTCCAGCTTCCCGCCGAGACGATGCAAATTGCAATCGACTTCCAGCGTCTGACCGATTAACAGTTCTACTTTCAGGGTAGATTCATCTTCTTGCGGGGTTAACTGAATCACCTGACGCTTCATGCCTGTTTCAGCTTGTGGATAAGGCGCGATTTTTTCCAGTGGCTGGACGCTTTCTGCCGCCCAGGCGGAAGTGGTAGCGAAAGCGGCAAACAATACTGCAGGTAGAATGGTCTTCATTTTTTTGCTTTCCTTCTTCATTTATAGGTTTTCACCGATGATGTCGCTGAAGGTTAACATATTCATCAGATTTATTAATTTGCTTTATGAATAACTTAAAGAACATTCAGACAATTTTACCTGCTCTTTTAGTGTTAAATTCTGATGAGGGAGCAAACCAGCAGAAATATCTCTGGTGAATTAATCGCTATATAAATATATTTATAACCATTTGAAATGTGAGCAAAAGCCCGTTTTTGCCACGCTTCCCGCCACTCTTTTGATCCTGCTACAGGTTTTACCCCGATCGGGGTATGCATCTTTGACACATCCTTTAATATCTTAGCGGCTATAAAAATGGCTTATTAATTATGCGGTCTATTTGGTCGCTCTCAATTTTCAGAGCGCGTTAATGATGGAAGGTCAATGTGAAGATTGATGCATCCCGTCGGGGCATACTCACTGGTCGCTGGCGCAAAGCCAGTAACGGTATCCGTCCGCCCTGGTCCGGTGATGAATCTCATTTTCTGACCCATTGCACCCGCTGCGACGCCTGTATTAATGCTTGTGAAAACAACATTCTGCAACGCGGCACGGGTGGCTATCCGAGCGTTAATTTCAAAAATAACGAGTGCAGCTTCTGTTACGCCTGCGCGCAGGCTTGCCCCGAATCGCTATTTTCTCCGCGCCACACCAGGGCCTGGGATTTGCAGTTCACCATCGGGGACGCGTGCCTGGCGTATCAGTCAGTTGAATGCCGCCGCTGTCAGGATAGCTGTGAGCCAATGGCAATTATCTTTCGCCCGACGCTCTCCGGGATCTACCAGGCGCAACTTAATAGCCAACTTTGCAACGGATGTGGAGCATGTGCAGCCAGCTGTCCGGTATCAGCCATAACTGCGGAGTATCTCCATGCACACTAACTGGCAAGTTTGCAGCCTGGTCGTGCAGGCCAAAAGCGAACGAATTTCAGACATCAGCACCCAACTGAACGCCTTTCCCGGCTGTGAAGTTGCTGTCAGCGACGCGCCGAGCGGTCAGTTGATTGTGGTGGTGGAAGCAGAAGACAGCGAAACGCTGATCCAAACCATTGAGTCAGTACGCAACGTAGAGGGCGTGCTGGCGGTGTCGCTGGTTTATCACCAGCAGGAAGAGCAAGGTGAGGAAACACCATGAAACTCAGTCGTCGTAGCTTTATGAAAGCTAACGCCGTTGCGGCCGCTGCGGCGGCTGCCGGTCTCAGCGTGCCGGGCGTTGCCCGCGCCGTTGTTGGTCAGCAGGAAGCCATTAAATGGGATAAAGCGCCGTGCCGTTTCTGCGGTACTGGTTGCGGCGTTCTGGTCGGAACGCAGCAGGGGCGTGTGGTGGCCTGTCAGGGCGACCCGGACGCACCGGTTAACCGTGGCCTGAACTGCATTAAGGGCTATTTCCTGCCCAAGATCATGTACGGTAAAGACCGTTTGACGCAGCCGCTGCTGCGTATGAAAAACGGTAAATATGACAAAGAAGGCGAATTTACCCCAATCACCTGGGATCAGGCCTTCGATGTGATGGAAGAGAAATTCAAAACCGCCCTGAAAGAAAAAGGGCCGGAATCGATCGGTATGTTCGGTTCTGGTCAGTGGACTATCTGGGAAGGTTATGCCGCGTCCAAGCTGTTCAAAGCGGGCTTCCGTTCGAACAACATCGACCCGAACGCACGTCACTGTATGGCGTCGGCAGTAGTTGGCTTTATGCGTACCTTTGGTATGGATGAGCCGATGGGCTGCTATGACGACATCGAGCAGGCTGACGCGTTTGTGCTGTGGGGCGCTAACATGGCGGAGATGCACCCGATCCTCTGGTCACGCATCACTAACCGTCGTCTCTCTAACCAGAACGTCACCGTGGCGGTGCTTTCTACCTACCAGCATCGTAGCTTCGAGCTGGCGGATAACGGCATCATCTTTACGCCGCAATCTGACCTGGTGATCCTGAACTACATCGCCAACTATATCATTCAAAACAATGCGATAAATCAGGACTTCTTCAGCAAGCACGTTAACCTGCGCAAAGGGGCGACGGACATCGGCTACGGTTTACGTCCGACCCATCCGCTGGAAAAAGCAGCGAAGAATCCGGGTTCTGACGCCTCCGAACCGATGAGCTTTGAAGATTACAAAGCCTTCGTTGCTGAGTATACGCTGGAAAAAACCGCTGAAATGACCGGCGTGCCGAAAGACCAGTTAGAACAACTGGCGCAGCTGTATGCCGATCCGAACAAGAAAGTCATCTCCTACTGGACGATGGGCTTCAACCAGCATACCCGTGGTGTGTGGGCCAACAACCTGGTCTACAACCTGCACCTGCTGACCGGCAAAATTTCCCAGCCGGGTTGCGGTCCGTTCTCCCTGACCGGGCAACCTTCTGCGTGTGGTACTGCGCGTGAAGTGGGCACCTTTGCTCACCGTCTGCCTGCGGACATGGTGGTAACTAACGAGAAACATCGTGATATCTGTGAGAAGAAGTGGAATATCCCGAGCGGCACCATTCCGGCGAAAATCGGTCTTCATGCGGTGGCACAAGACCGTGCGCTGAAAGACGGCAAGCTGAATGTTTACTGGACCATGTGTACCAACAACATGCAGGCCGGGCCGAACATCAATGAAGAGCGTATGCCGGGCTGGCGCGATCCGCGCAACTTCATCATCGTCTCCGATCCGTATCCGACAGTCAGTGCGCTGGCCGCCGACTTGATCCTGCCGACCGCAATGTGGGTAGAGAAAGAGGGCGCTTACGGTAACGCCGAACGCCGTACTCAGTTCTGGCGTCAGCAGGTACAGGCGCCAGGCGAAGCGAAATCGGATCTCTGGCAGTTAGTCCAGTTCTCCCGCCGCTTCAAAACTGAAGAAGTATGGCCGGAAGAGCTGCTGGCGAAGAAACCGGAACTGCGTGGCAAAACGCTGTACGAAGTTCTGTATGCCACCCCCGAAGTGAGCAAATTCCCGGTATCCGAACTGGCGGAAGATCAGCTGAACGATGAATCCCGCGAGCTGGGCTTCTATCTGCAAAAAGGGCTGTTCGAAGAGTACGCATGGTTTGGTCGCGGTCACGGTCACGATCTGGCACCGTTCGATGACTACCACAAAGCGCGCGGTCTGCGCTGGCCGGTGGTGAATGGTAAAGAAACACAGTGGCGTTACAGCGAAGGTAACGACCCGTACGTGAAAGCGGGCGAAGGCTATAAGTTCTACGGTAAACCGGATGGCAAAGCGGTGATCTTCGCACTGCCGTTCGAACCGGCGGCGGAAGCACCGGATGAAGAGTACGACCTGTGGCTCTCTACCGGACGCGTTCTGGAGCACTGGCACACCGGCAGTATGACTCGCCGTGTGCCGGAACTGCACCGCGCCTTCCCGGAAGCGGTCTTGTTTATTCACCCGCTGGATGCGAAAGCGCGCGATCTGCGCCGTGGCGACAAAGTGAAAGTGGTTTCTCGCCGTGGCGAAGTGATCTCGATTGTTGAAACGCGCGGTCGTAACCGTCCGCCACAGGGCCTGGTGTACATGCCGTTCTTCGACGCCGCACAGCTGGTTAACAAACTGACGCTGGATGCGACCGATCCGCTCTCGAAAGAGACGGACTTCAAGAAGTGCGCGGTCAAACTGGAGAAGGTGTAAGCCATTATGTCCCGGTCAGCGAAACCTCAAAATGGTCGCCGCCGCTTTCTGCGCGATGTCGTTCGCACAGCAGGCGGGCTGGCTGCCGTGGGTGTGGCGCTGGGGTTACAACAGCAAACCGCACGCGCATCTGGCGTGCGGTTGCGCCCGCCCGGAGCCATAAACGAGAACGCCTTTGCCAGTGCCTGTGTGCGTTGCGGTCAGTGTGTTCAGGCTTGCCCTTACGACACCTTAAAACTGGCGACGCTGGCCTCTGGTCTGTCGGCGGGCACGCCATATTTTGTCGCACGGGATATTCCTTGCGAAATGTGTGAGGACATTCCGTGCGCCAAAGTGTGCCCAAGCGGTGCGCTGGATCGTGAGATTGAATCGATCGACGACGCGCGGATGGGGCTGGCGGTACTGGTGGACCAGGAAAACTGTCTCAACTTTCAGGGGCTGCGCTGCGATGTTTGTTATCGCGAATGCCCGAAAATTGATGAGGCCATCACCTTGGAGCTGGAGCGCAACACGCGTACCGGTAAGCACGCCCGCTTTCTGCCGACGGTTCACAGCGACACCTGTACCGGTTGCGGTAAGTGCGAAAAAGTATGCGTGCTGGAACAACCGGCAATCAAGGTGTTACCGCTGTCACTGGCGAAAGGGGAGTTAGGTCACCATTACCGCTTCGGCTGGCTGGAGGGGAACAATGGCAAATCGTAAACGTGACGCCGGGCGCGAGGCGCTGGAGAAAAAAGGCTGGTGGCGCAGTCACCGTTGGCTGGTGTTACGTCGCCTTTGTCAGTTCTTCGTGCTGGGGATGTTTTTGAGCGGTCCATGGTTTGGTGTGTGGATCTTGCACGGCAACTACAGCAGTAGCCTGTTATTCGACACCGTTCCGCTGACCGATCCGCTGATGACGCTGCAAAGTCTTGCCAGTGGTCATCTGCCTGCCACGGTGGCGTTGACCGGTGCGGTGATTATCACCGTGCTCTACGCCCTGGCGGGAAAGCGATTATTTTGCAGCTGGGTCTGCCCGCTGAACCCGATTACCGACTTAGCGAACTGGTTACGCAGGCGCTTTGACCTCAATCAGTCTGCGACGATCCCTCGCCACATTCGCTACGTGCTGTTGGTGGTCATTCTGGTGGGATCAGCCTTAACTGGCACGCTCATTTGGGAATGGATCAACCCCGTTTCTCTGATGGGGCGTAGCCTGGTAATGGGCTTCGGCAGCGGCGTGCTGCTTATTCTCGCGCTGTTTTTATTTGATCTACTGGTCGTTGAACACGGCTGGTGCGGGCACATTTGTCCGGTTGGCGCGCTGTATGGCGTGCTGGGTAGCAAAGGTGTGATTACCGTTGCGGCCAGCGATCGGCAGAAATGTAACCGTTGTATGGATTGTTTTCATGTTTGCCCGGAACCGCATGTGCTACGTGCCCCGGTGCTGGATGAACAAAGCCCGGTGCAGGTCACCTGCCGCGATTGCATGACGTGCGGTCGCTGCGTGGATGTCTGTTCTGAGGATGTATTTACAATAACTACACGATGGAGTTCGGGAGCGAAATCATGAAAAGCCATGACCTGAAGAAAGCGCTGTGTCAATGGACGGCGATGCTGGCCCTGGTGGTAAGCGGCGCGGTTTGGGCGGCTAATGGCGTCGATTTTAGCCAGTCGCCGGAAGTATCCGGGACGCAGGAAGGGGCCATTCGGATGCCAAAAGAGCAGGATCGGATGCCGCTGAACTATGTGAATCAGCCGCCAATGATCCCGCATAGCGTTGAAGGTTATCAGGTAACGACCAATACCAATCGCTGCTTGCAGTGCCACGGTGTCGAAAGCTATCGCACCACTGGCGCGCCGCGTATCAGTCCTACTCACTTTATGGACAGCGACGGCAAAGTGGGCGCGGAAGTGGCTCCGCGTCGTTATTTCTGTCTGCAATGTCACGTACCGCAGGCCGATACCGCGCCAATCGTGGGGAATACCTTTACCCCATCAAAAGGTTACGGGAAATAAGAGGTTATTATGGGAAATTCTGACCGTAAGCCTGGTCTGATTAAGCGCCTGTGGAAATGGTGGCGTACCCCCAGCCATCTGGCGCTGGGGACGCTGCTGTTGATCGGTTTTGTTGGCGGCATCGTCTTCTGGGGGGGCTTTAACACCGGGATGGAAAAAGCCAATACCGAAGAGTTCTGCATTAGCTGCCACGAAATGCGCAACACGGTGTATCAGGAATACATGGATTCTGTGCACTACAACAACCGTAGCGGCGTCCGTGCGACCTGTCCGGATTGTCACGTTCCGCACGAGTTTGTGCCGAAGATGATACGCAAGCTCAAAGCAAGTAAAGAGCTGTATGGTAAAATTTTTGGCGTTATTGACACGCCGCAGAAATTTGAAGCTCATCGTCTGACGATGGCACAGAATGAGTGGCGGCGCATGAAGGACAATAACTCGCAGGAGTGCCGTAACTGTCACAACTTCGAGTATATGGATACAACCGCCCAGAAATCGGTTGCCGCGAAGATGCATGACCAGGCGGTGAAAGATGGGCAAACCTGTATTGATTGCCATAAAGGGATCGCGCACAAGCTGCCCGATATGCGTGAAGTCGAGCCAGGTTTTTAACAGGGTTATTGCGTGGGTATGCTTGAAGCCAGAGAGTTACTTTGTGAGCGGGATGAACGAACCTTATTTAGTGGCTTGTCATTTACGCTGAACGCAGGAGAGTGGGTACAAATCACCGGTAGCAACGGCGCGGGGAAGACAACGCTTCTCCGTTTGCTGACGGGGTTGTCTCGCCCTGACGCTGGCGAGGTTCTCTGGCAAGGGCAGCCCTTGCATCAGGTACGCGACAGCTACCATCAAAACCTGTTATGGATAGGCCATCAGCCGGGGATCAAAACCCGGCTGACGGCGTTAGAAAATCTGCACTTTTATCATCGCGATGGCGATGCCGCACAATGTCTGGAAGCCTTGGCGCAGGCCGGGCTTGCCGGATTCGAAGATATTCCGGTAAATCAACTTTCTGCCGGGCAACAACGCCGCGTCGCTTTAGCGCGTCTGTGGTTGACCCGTGCCACATTATGGATCCTCGACGAGCCTTTTACCGCGATTGACGTTAACGGCGTCGATCGTCTGACCCAGCGTATGGCGCAGCATACGGAGCAGGGGGGGATTGTGATTCTGACTACCCACCAGCCGCTCAACGTTGCTGAAAGTAAAATTCGCCGCATTTCACTGACGCAAACGAGGGCCGCATGATGTTCTGGCGTATTTTCCGTCTTGAACTGCGCGTAGCGTTTCGCCATAGCGCCGAAATCGCCAACCCGCTGTGGTTCTTCCTGATTGTAATTACCCTTTTTCCGCTCAGTATCGGTCCGGAGCCGCAACTGCTGGCGCGTATTGCACCGGGCATTATCTGGGTTGCTGCGCTGCTTTCATCCTTGCTGGCGCTGGAACGACTGTTCCGTGACGATTTGCAGGACGGCAGTCTTGAACAATTGATGTTGTTGCCGTTACCCTTGCCCGCCGTTGTGCTGGCGAAGGTGATGGCGCACTGGATGGTAACCGGTCTGCCGTTACTCATCCTTTCGCCACTGGTAGCAATGCTACTGGGAATGGATGTTTATGGCTGGCAAGTGATGGCGCTGACGCTGCTGCTGGGAACGCCTACGCTTGGCTTTCTCGGTGCACCGGGCGTGGCGCTGACAGTGGGACTTAAGCGCGGTGGTGTGCTGCTCAGCATACTGGTGTTACCGCTGACTATCCCATTACTCATCTTTGCCACCGCCGCGATGGACGCGGCTTCTATGCATTTGCCCGTTGATGGGTATCTGGCAATTTTAGGCGCGTTGCTGGCAGGCACCGCGACATTAAGTCCTTTTGCGACGGCGGCAGCGTTACGAATCAGCATTCAATAACGCTGGATTACTGATTTTTGTTCGAGTCTGGTATCGAAACTATGTGGAAAACACTGCATCAACTGGCGATCCCACCACGGCTGTATCAAATCTGTGGCTGGTTTATACCGTGGCTGGCAATTGCCAGTGTGGTCGTGCTTACCGTCGGCTGGATCTGGGGATTCGGCTTTGCTCCGGCTGATTATCAGCAGGGAAATAGCTACCGCATTATCTACCTGCATGTGCCTGCGGCGATCTGGTCGATGGGCATTTATGCATCAATGGCGGTGGCGGCGTTTATTGGCCTTGTCTGGCAGATGAAAATGGCCAACCTGGCGGTGGCGGCGATGGCCCCCATTGGTGCCGTGTTTACCTTTATTGCCCTGGTTACCGGCTCTGCATGGGGAAAACCGATGTGGGGCACCTGGTGGGTATGGGATGCACGTCTGACTTCTGAACTGGTGCTGCTGTTTTTGTATGTGGGTGTGATTGCCCTGTGGCACGCCTTCGACGACCGCCGTCTGGCGGGCCGTGCGGCAGGTATCCTGGTGCTGATTGGCGTGGTGAATCTGCCGATTATTCATTACTCCGTGGAGTGGTGGAACACCCTGCATCAGGGATCAACGCGGATGCAGCAAAGTATCGATCCGGCGATGCGTTCGCCGCTGCGCTGGTCGATTTTTGGCTTCCTGCTCCTGTCTGCCACGCTGACGCTGATGCGGATGCGTAATTTGATTTTGCTGATGGAAAAACGCCGTCCGTGGGTGAGTGAACTGATACTGAAAAGAGGCCGTAAATGACCCCTGCATTTGCTTCCTGGAATGAATTTTTCGCAATGGGCGGTTACGCCTTTTTTGTCTGGCTGGCGGTGGTGATGACCGTTATTCCGCTGGTGGTTTTGGTCGTGCACTCGGTGATGCAACATCGCGCAATTCTGCGTGGTGTGGCGCAACAGCGGGCGCGTGAGGCGCGTTTACGTGCTGCGCAACAGCAGGAGGCTGCATGAATATTCGCCGTAAAAACCGCTTGTGGATTGCCTGTGCAGTGTTGGCAGGGCTGGCGCTGACTATCGGTCTGGTGCTATATGCGCTGCGCTCGAATATCGATCTCTTTTATACGCCGGGGGAAATTCTCTACGGCAAGCGTGAAACTCAGCAGATGCCGGAAGTCGGTCAGCGTCTGCGCGTTGGCGGGATGGTGATGCCGGGTAGCGTGCAGCGCGATCCCAATTCGCTGAAAGTGACCTTCACCATTTACGATGCTGAAGGCTCAGTGGATGTCTCTTACGAAGGCATTTTGCCGGATCTGTTCCGTGAAGGGCAGGGCGTTGTGGTGCAGGGCGAGCTGGAAAAAGGCAATCATATCCTCGCGAAAGAAGTGCTGGCGAAACACGACGAAAACTACACGCCGCCAGAAGTTGAGAAAGCGATGGAAGCTAACCACCGTCGCCCGGCGAGTGTTTATAAGGACCCAGCATCATGATGCCGGAAATTGGAAACGGGCTGCTGTGCTTGGCGTTAGGGATTGCGCTGCTGCTGTCCGTGTATCCGCTATGGGGCGTGGCGCGCGGAGATGCGCGCATGATGGCGTCTTCCCGCTTGTTTGCCTGGCTGCTGTTTATGTCTGTGGCTGGCGCATTTCTGGTGCTGGTCAATGCTTTCGTGGTCAACGACTTTACCATCACCTATGTTGCCAGCAACTCCAATACCCAGCTTCCGGTGTGGTATCGCGTGGCGGCTACCTGGGGCGCGCATGAAGGTTCGCTTCTGCTGTGGGTGCTGCTGATGAGCGGCTGGACCTTTGCGGTGGCGATTTTTAGTCAGCGTATTCCGCTGGATATTGTGGCCCGTGTACTGGCGATAATGGGGATGGTCAGCGTCGGCTTTTTGCTGTTCATTCTCTTTACCTCTAACCCGTTCTCACGCACGCTGCCGAACTTCCCGATTGAAGGGCGCGATCTTAACCCGCTGTTACAGGATCCGGGGCTGATCTTCCATCCGCCTCTGCTTTATATGGGGTACGTGGGTTTCTCGGTGGCGTTTGCTTTTGCCATTGCTTCTTTGCTGAGCGGGCGTCTGGACAGCACTTATGCGCGTTTTACTCGCCCGTGGACGCTGGCGGCGTGGATTTTCCTGACGCTCGGCATTGTGCTCGGTTCCGCATGGGCCTATTACGAACTCGGCTGGGGTGGCTGGTGGTTCTGGGATCCGGTAGAAAACGCCTCGTTTATGCCGTGGCTGGTGGGGACTGCACTGATGCACTCACTGGCGGTCACTGAACAACGCGCCAGCTTCAAAGCGTGGACATTACTGCTGGCAATCAGTGCCTTCTCGTTGTGTCTGTTGGGGACTTTCCTCGTGCGTTCCGGCGTGCTGGTATCGGTACACGCGTTTGCGTCTGATCCGGCGCGCGGTATGTTTATCTTCGCCTTTATGGTGCTGGTGATTGGCGGTTCGCTGCTGCTGTTTGCCGCGCGTGGACACAAAGTTCGCTCACGCGTAAACAATGCGCTGTGGTCGCGGGAATCTTTGCTGTTAGCGAACAACGTTTTGCTGGTCGCCGCGATGCTGGTGGTGTTGCTGGGGACGCTGCTGCCGCTGGTGCACAAGCAACTTGGACTGGGCAGTATTTCGATTGGCGAACCGTTCTTCAACACCATGTTTACCTGGCTGATGGTGCCGTTTGCGCTACTGCTTGGTGTCGGTCCTCTGGTGCGCTGGGGGCGCGATCGCCCACGTAAAATCCGCAATTTATTGATTATCGCCTTCATCTCTACGCTGGTGCTGTCTCTGCTGTTGCCGTGGCTGTTCGAAAGCAAAGTTGTGGCGATGACGGTGCTCGGCCTGGCAATGGCCTGCTGGATTGCGGTGCTGGCAACTGCGGAAGCTGCGCTGCGTATTTCACGCGGCACGAAAACCACCTTCAGTTATTGGGGGATGGTGGCGGCTCACCTGGGGCTGGCAGTGACAATTGTTGGCATTGCCTTTAGCCAGAATTATAGCGTTGAGCGTGATGTGCGCATGAAGTCCGGCGATAGCGTCGATATTCATGAATATCGCTTCACCTTCCGTGATGTCAAAGAGGTGACTGGCCCGAACTGGCGCGGCGGTGTGGCGACTATTGGCGTAACGCGAGAGGGTAAACCGGAAACGGTGCTGTATGCGGAAAAACGTTATTACAACACTGCCGGGTCGATGATGACCGAAGCGGCAATTGACGGCGGCATCACGCGTGACCTGTACGCCGCGCTCGGTGAAGAACTGGAAAACGGCGCGTGGGCCGTGCGTCTTTACTACAAACCATTTGTTCGCTGGATTTGGGCGGGCGGGCTGATGATGGCGTTGGGCGGACTGCTGTGTCTGTTTGATCCTCGCTATCGTAAGCGCGTGAGTCCGCAAAAAACTGCGCCGGAGGCCGTATGAAGCGCAAAGTATTGTTAATTCCGTTGATTATCTTCCTGGCGATTGCCGCGGCGCTGCTGTGGCAGCTGGCGCGTAATGCCGAAGGGGATGATCCGACCAATCTGGAATCGGCGCTCATTGGCAAGCCTGTGCCGAAGTTTCGTCTCGAATCACTGGACAATCCGGGGCAGTTTTATCAGGCGGATGTGCTGACTCAGGGCAAACCAGTACTGCTTAACGTCTGGGCGACTTGGTGTCCGACCTGCCGTGCGGAACATCAATATCTGAATCAGCTTTCAGCGCAGGGCATTCGCGTGGTCGGCATGAACTATAAAGACGATCGCCAGAAGGCAATCAGCTGGCTGAAAGAGCTGGGCAATCCTTACGCGCTAAGCCTGTTTGATGGCGACGGCATGTTAGGGCTGGATCTCGGTGTCTATGGCGCGCCAGAAACCTTCCTTATTGACGGCAACGGTATCATTCGCTATCGCCATGCGGGCGATCTCAATCCTCGCGTCTGGGAAGAAGAGATCAAGCCGCTGTGGGAGAAATACAGTAAGGAGGCCGCACAATGAGGTTTTTATTGGGCGTGCTGATGCTGATGATCTCCGGCTCAGCGCTGGCGACCATCGACGTGTTGCAGTTTAAAGATGAAGCACAGGAACAACAGTTCCGTCAGCTCACTGAAGAACTGCGCTGCCCGAAATGCCAGAACAACAGCATTGCCGATTCCAACTCGATGATTGCCACCGACCTGCGTCAGAAAGTGTATGAACTGATGCAGGAAGGTAAAAGTAAAAAAGAGATTGTCGATTATATGGTGGCGCGTTACGGCAACTTCGTCACTTACGATCCGCCGTTAACGCCGCTGACCGTGCTGCTGTGGGTGCTGCCAGTAGTGGCTATTGGTATTGGCGGTTGGGTCATATACGCCCGCTCGCGGCGTCGGGTACGCGTGGTGCCGGAAGCGTTTCCTGAACAAAGCGTGCCGGAAGGTAAGCGTGCCGGATATGTTGTTTATCTGCCGGGTATTGTGGTGGCGTTAATTGTGGCTGGCGTCAGCTACTACCAGACTGGCAATTATCAGCAGGTGAAAATCTGGCAGCAGGCCACGGCACAGGCTCCGGCGTTGCTGGACAGGGCGCTGGACCCGAAAGCCGATCCGCTCAACGAAGAAGAGATGTCGCGCCTTGCGCTGGGGATGCGTACTCAACTGCAAAAAAATCCGGGAGATATAGAAGGCTGGATTATGTTGGGCCGCGTTGGCATGGCGCTGGGTAACGCCAGTATCGCCACCGATGCATACGCTACTGCGTATCGCCTCGATCCGAAGAACAGCGATGCCGCACTGGGATACGCTGAAGCGTTGACTCGTTCATCTGATCCCAACGACAACCGCCTCGGCGGTGAACTGCTACGTCAGCTGGTGAGAACGGACCATAGCAATATCCGTGTGCTAAGCATGTATGCGTTTAATGCCTTTGAGCAGCAGCGATTTGGCGAAGCCGTTGCCGCGTGGGAGATGATGTTGAAACTCTTACCTGCCAACGATACTCGCCGTGCGGTGATTGAACGTAGTATCGCGCAGGCGATGCAACATTTGTCGCCGCAGGAGAGTAAATAAAAAGAGGCCCGATGGTGATGCCATCGGGCTAGACTGATGACAAAGTGCGCTTAGTTTATGCCGGATGCGGCGTGAACGCCTTATCCGGCCTACAAAATTGTGTAAATTCAATAAATTGATCGATCCACGTAGGCCTGATAAGCGTAGCGCATCAGGCAGTTTTGCGTTTGTCATAAATCTCAGCCCGATGATAAATCCATCGGGCTATTTTTATTGTGCCCCGCGTTGTTGCAGGAACAGAATGGTGGCCGCCACGCGTGAGCGGACATTGAGTTTACGCAGCAGATTGCGAATATGTACTTTTACTGTCTGCTCGGAAATATTCAACACCGATGCAATCTGTTTATTTGACAGCCCCTGTGCCAGCTCGTGCAGAACATCCAGCTCGCGCTCCGTCAGCACGCTGAAGGGATCTTCTTCCGCGCCAAACATTTCACGTTCACGTAAGTACTGATTGACGCGTTCGCTAAAGACTTTGCTGCCTTTCGCTCCGGTACGAATCGCTTCCAGCAATACTTCCGGGTCGCTGTCTTTCAACAGATAACCGTCTGCGCCTGCGTCTATCAGCGCAAAGACATCGCTGGAGGCATCGGATACGGTCAGGATAATAATTTGCGCGGTAACGCCATCCCTGCGCAAGGCATTGAGGGTATCCAGGCCACTCATACCTTTCATATTGAGATCCAGCAAGATCACGTCGATATCCAGTCTATTCGCCAGATCGATCGCGCTCGCGCCGTCGCCCGCTTCGGCGACCACTTCAAAGCCAGGATCAAGCTCCAGTAACTGACGAACACCGCGTCGCATAAGTGGATGATCATCCACAATCATCACCTGAAAAGGCGTTGCTTCAGGCATAGTAGTCTCCTGAGGTTTTATTAGAATCATTATGTTTGAGCGTAGCGTTGGTAACGCTACCAGGCGCGTGAATGTTACCCCATTTTATGTATGGACATGTAGTGAAAACTACAACCTTGTCGTTCGCTTTGGCATCATTTTCATTATAAAGACGGAATTTTGCATCAGCTTCTCATCAAGAAAAACAACTAAAAAATCAATCACAATACTTGTGCATTTCTTTAAACAGTTTTTAAAAACTGACTCCGGGTATGGAGCTATGGGTATTTTCTGTACCCAATGCTTTTAACTGCAATTAATTTCATAGGATGAAAGCTCAATGCATCAATCTGGTTCTGTTTCTCTTTGTCGTTCCGCAATATCTGTTCTGGTGGCTACAGCGTTATATTCACCCATAGCATTGGCATCAACAGTTGAGTATGGTGAGACAGTTGATGGTGTTATCCTGGAAAAAGATATCCAGCTGGTTTATGGGACCGCCAATAATACGAAAATCAATCCTGGCGGAGAACAGCATATAAAAGAATTTGGTGTAAGTAGTAATACTGAAATTAACGGAGGGTATCAATACATTGAAATGAATGGTACCGCAGAATACTCAGTATTAAATGATGGTTATCAAATTGTTCAAATGGGTGGCGCGGCAAACCAGACTACCCTCAATAATGGTGTGCTACAGGTTTATGGCCCAGCGAATGATACCACGATTAAAGGCGGGCGCTTAATCGTTGAAAAAGATGGGGGGACCGTTTTTGCCGCTATCGAAAAGGGAGGACTACTGGAGGTTAAAGAGGGGGGATTTGCGCTTGCGGTAGATCAGAAAGCAGGCGGTGCTATTAAAACAACCACGCGGGCCATGGAGGTATTCGGAACAAACCGTCTCGGTCAGTTCGATATCAAGAATGGTATTGCTAATAATATGTTGTTGGAAAACGGTGGAAGTTTGCGAGTTGAAGAAAATGACTTCGCTTATAATACTACTGTGGATAGTGGCGGCTTACTGGAGGTTATGGATGGCGGGACTGCAACTGGCGTTGATAAAAAAGCAGGCGGGAAATTAATTGTCTCAACGAATGCGCTGGAAGTGAGTGGTACAAACAGTAAAGGCCAATTTAGTATAAAGGATGGTGTGTCAAAAAATTATGAACTGGATGATGGTTCCGGGCTCATTGTTATGGAGGACACGCAGGCCATTGACACTATCCTTGATGAGCATGCCACTATGCAATCGCTGGGAAAGGATACTGGTACGAAAGTGCAGGCAAATGCGGTATATGATCTCGGTCGATCAGACCAGAATGGAAGTATCACGTATTCCTCAAAAGCCATCTCTGAAAATATGGTAATCAACAATGGCCGCGCTAATGTCTGGGCTGGCACAATGGTTAACGTGTCAGTCAGAGGGAATGATGGCATTCTTGAGGTCATGAAGCCGCAAATAAATTATGCACCCGCTATGTTGGTGGGTAAGGTAGTGGTTTCTGAGGGCGCTTCTTTTAGAACGCATGGTGCCGTGGATACCAGCAAAGCGGACGTTTCGCTCGAAAATAGCGCATGGACCATCATTGCCGATATCACTACGACGAACCAAAACACTCGCCTCAACTTAGCCAACCTTGCGATGTCCGGCGCAAATGTGATTATGATGGCTGAGCCAGTGACTCGTTCATCTGTGACGGCAAGTGCGGAAAATTTCATTACGTTGACCACCAATACCCTGTCGGGAAACGGCAATTTTTATATGCGTACCGATATGGCCAATCATCAGAGCGATCAGCTCAACGTCACCGGTCAGGCAACAGGTGATTTCAAAATATTCGTGACGGACACCGGTGCCAGCCCGGCAGCAGGAGATAGCCTTACACTGGTAACAACGGGCGGCGGTGATGCTGCATTTACGTTGGGCAATGCCGGAGGCGTTGTTGATATCGGTACGTATGAATATACCTTGCTGGATAATGGCAACCATAGCTGGAGCCTCGCAGAGAATCGCGCGCAAATTACCTCTTCAACCACTGATGTGCTGAACATGGCAGTCGCACAACCGCTGGTATTTGATGCAGAACTGGACACCATGCGTGAGCGTCTTGGTAGCGTAAAAGGCGTTAGTTACGATACGGTGATGTGGAGTTCGGCAATTAACACCCGCAACAACGTGACCACTGATGCGGGAGCTGGTTTTGAGCAAACATTGACGGGCCTGACGCTCGGTATCGATAGCCGTTTCTCCCGTGAAGAAAGCAGTACAATTCGCGGCTTGTTCTTTGGTTACTCTCATTCTGATATTGGTTTTGATCGCGGCGGAAAAGGTAATATCGATAGCTATACCCTGGGGGCTTATGCCGGTTGGGAGCATCAGAACGGTGCCTATGTTGATGGGGTGGTGAAAGTTGACCGTTTTGCCAACACCATCCATGGCAAGATGAGTAATGGGGCAACAGCGTTTGGCGATTACAATAGTAACGGCGCGGGTGCTCATGTTGAGAGCGGGTTCCGTTGGGTTGACGGATTGTGGAGTGTTAGACCCTATCTGGCCTTTACCGGCTTTACCACAGATGGTCAGGACTACACGTTATCAAACGGCATGCGCGCGGATGTGGGAAATACCCGGATATTACGCGCTGAAGCGGGAACGGCGGTAAGCTATCACATGGACCTGCAAAACGGTACGACGCTGGAACCCTGGCTGAAAGCCGCCGTGCGTCAGGAATACGCCGATTCTAACCAGGTGAAAGTTAATGACGATGGCAAATTTAATAATGATGTGGCTGGAACCAGTGGCGTTTATCAGGCTGGGATAAGGTCATCGTTTACCCCGACGTTAAGCGGTCATTTGTCAGTCAGCTATGGCAATGGCGCAGGGGTAGAATCGCCGTGGAATACTCAGGCGGGTGTGGTCTGGACGTTCTGATAACAGAAAATAAACAGGCTGTGATGTGTCACGGTCTGTTTATCGAATTAATTGCAGATATAAAAAAACCAACCGTAAGGGT
>NZ_JBQZXC010000029.1:0-36523 GCF_053555815.1 Shigella sp. SIG6
CTGCCACCGCACGCAAAGGCTTTGCCGGATACGATCACCCAAACCAGTATCCACAGAACGCTGCAATTTATTGAATTTGCACGATCATGTAGGCCGGATAAGGCGTTTACGCCGCATCCGGCAATCAACCGCAGGCAGCTTCCAAATGGCCGCTTTTTTACTTATTCACCACCATCAAATGTGCCTGCATAATGTCACTGGCCGGGCGACCGTGCGCCAGCAAATCAGCCATTGCTTTAAGATATGGCGGTAGATGGCGGAAATAACGCTGATACCCGGCACACAAATAATTCAGCCCCGGTTTGCCGCTGGCATCGAGCATGAAGCGGTGTTTCGGGCAGCCTCCCCAACATGCTTTTAACATGTTACAACTGCGACACTGCGCCGGTAATTGCTTAAATTTATCTTCACCAAACACCTGCTGTTGCGGGGAATCGATCATTTCTGCAATTGTTTGCCGATGCATATTCCCCAGCCGATATTGCGGATAAACATAGTGATCGCAGGCGTAAACGTCGCCGTTGTGCTCAACAATCACCGAGCGCCCACAGGTTGGCTGATGATGGCAAACCGCACCCGGCGCACCGACAAAATTGGCAAACGCCCATTCGATATTCATCACGAAAATCTTGCCGACGTCGCGTTTGATCCAGTGGTCAAAAATCGCCACCAGAAATTCACCAAATTCATCGGGGCGCACAGACCATTCAGTCAGTTCCCCCTGAATATCACCAGGCGCATGTAGTTTCAGTCCATCGCGGACAGCTGTTTCATCAGCCAGGCGCTCGACCACCGGAATAAACTGGATGAATTCGACTCCCGCATCGCACAAAAAATCATAAACCTGTAACGGTTGCTGCGCGCTGGTGCGGTTGACGCAGACCAGCACGTTATAGTCGACATGATGTTTTTGCAGGAGCGTCAGGGCACGCATCACCAGTTTATGCGTGGGTCTGCCGCCTTTGGTCACGCGATATTGATTGTGGATCTCAGCCGGACCATCCAGCGATAACCCAACAAGAAAATTATTTTCTGCCAGAAATGCACACCATTCGTCATCGAGCAGCACGCCGTTAGTCTGGAAACTGTTACTTATCTTCCTGCCAGCACCATATTTCGCCTGTAGCGCCACGGCACGGCGGTAAAACTCCAGCCCGAGTAGCGTTGGTTCGCCGCCCTGCCAGGTAAAAGCCACTTCGTTTTGCAGTTCGCTGGCGGCGATATAGTGACGGATATACGCTTCCAGCGTGTCATCATCCATATGCGTGACTGGCTTTTCGCGGTAAAGGGATTGTTTTTCGAGATAAAAACAGTAGTCACAGTTCAGATTACAATCGGAACCGCTCGGTTTCGCCATCACATGAAAAGCACGCGTTGGAACCTGTTGCAGCATGGTCGCTCCTTGCCTGAAGTCATCCTTCAATACGTTAAGGGCGAAATCATACCGTGGGGCAATGAGTTATTACGGGCGTTTATTGCGAAGGGAGGGTGACGAAATGCACAGAAAACAAAAAACCCCGCCGAAGCGGGGTTCAAAATTGGTCGGCGAGAGAGGATTCGAACCTCCGACCCACTGGTCCCAAACCAGTTGCGCTACCAAGCTGCGCTACTCGCCGAAATACTGCTTTTTGAATTTTTAGTTCAATTCTTTAAAGTCGTGGTGCGAGGGGGGGGACTTGAACCCCCACGCCCGTAAGGACACTAACACCTGAAGCTAGCGCGTCTACCAATTCCGCCACCTTCGCATTGTCACAACTTCTAATAATGGGGTGGCTAATGGGATTCGAACCCACGACAACTGGAATCACAATCCAGGGCTCTACCAACTGAGCTATAGCCACCACTACAAATCTTGTTACGCGGTATTACTACCACCGCAGCTCAAGCGCCGGGACTAAATGGCGCGCCCGACAGGATTCGAACCTGAGACCTCTGCCTCCGGAGGGCAGCGCTCTATCCAGCTGAGCTACGGGCGCTTAGCGCCTTTGCGGGGGTGGATAATACGGACTTCCCACCCCTCTGTCTAGTCCCTTTTTAAATAAATTGCTCGTTTGGTTACGGTTTGTGCGTTTTGCTGCTTATTCCTCCAGTTTATGCGCTTTACCGTGGCGATTAAGCCCAAAAACTTTATAAATCGCCGTCACCGCCAGCATAAAGATGATGCCGACAAACAGCGACATACGCGTATCTTCATTAAAGTACATGCCGATCAAAACGCAAATCAGGAATGCCATTGTTACGTAGTTGGCCCACGGGAACAGGATTGAGCGGAACGGATGGCTGGCAATCGCCGCTTTATGTGCACGCCGAAAACGCAGCTGGCTTATCAATATCACAAACCATGGCACCATCCCCGGAAGCACGCTGGCACTGTAGACGTAGACAAACACACGCTGCGGATTGGGAATGATGTAGTTCAGGCATGAGCCAATTAGCAGAATAGCAATAGATACTGCCACACCCGCAACCGGTACGCCGTGACGGGAAACTTTTGCCATTGCCGCCGGTAACTGACGGTTTTTCGCCAGTGCGTAGAGCATACGTCCGCAACTGTACATGCCGCTGTTACAGCCAGAGAGCGCAGCCGTCAGCACCACAAAGTTGATAATGCCCGCCGCTGCGGTAATACCGATTTTGGCAAAAGTCAGTACGAACGGGCTGCCGTTGCTGCCAATTTCATTCCACGGGAAGATGGTGACGATAACGAAAATCGCGCCTACGTAGAAAATCAGGATCCGCCACAGCACTTTGCCTACGGCACTGCGCAGCGTCACCTGCGGATTCTTCGCTTCACCGGCAGTAATGCCAATCAGCTCCACGCCCTGGTAGGACGCCACCACAATACACAGAGCGGTCAGGAACCCTTTCCAGCCACCCGCAAAGAAACCGCCATGCTCTGTGAGATTGCTAAAACCAATCGACTGCCCGCCATTGCCAAAGCCAAAGAAAATCACGCCCAAGCCAATGACAATCATCACGATAATCGTGGTGACTTTGATCATCGCGAACCAGAACTCGATTTCGCCGTACAACCGCACCGCCGCCAGGTTCGCCAACGCCACCAGCGCCACCGCGATCAATGCGGGTATCCACTGCGCCATCTCCGGGGACCAAAACTGGACATAAACGCCAATGGCGGTGATTTCTGAGATCCCCACCGCCATCCACATAAACCAGTAAGACCAGGCGGTGAGATAGCCAAAAAACGGGCTCATATAACGATGCGCATAAACGGCGAACGAACCGGTAACCGGTTCGAGGAACAACATTTCGCCCATTGAACGCATGATGAAAAAAACGAACAGCCCGGCGATGATATAGGCCAACAATACGGATGGCCCGGCCCATTTCAGGGTACTGGCGGCCCCCATAAACAGGCCGACGCCAATGGTGCCCCCCAGGGCGATGAGTTCGATATGTCGAGCTTCCAGCCCACGCTGTAGCTCTGGTTTGTTATCTGCCATAAATCCTCGTGTTGTGTTTGCATGCTTTCCGGTGTTACCGGTTATCGTTATGGGTACATCGAGTGTTGCGAATGTTTTCGTAATTCAGGAGAAATGGCAAATAAAGCATTAAAAATTTGAATGCTTTGTGTAATAAAAAAGCAGACAGGCGACGAAGTGACCACTCCGTCGCTTTACAAAGAGAGGAAAATCAGAGGTTGCCGGTGTAGTGCCAGCGTAAATAACGCAGCAAACGAAGCTGACGCTTAATGCGGCTCGGCTGCGAAAGCAGGCGGTAGAGCCACTCCAGTCCCAGCGTTTGCCAGATTTTCGGTGCGCGTTTTACGTGACCGGTGAAAACATCGTAAGTCCCGCCAACGCCCATATACAGCGCATCTGGATGCACCAGACGGCAGTCGCGCATGAAGATCTCCTGCTTTGGCGATCCCATCGCAACGGTGACGATTTGCGCTCCGCTGGCATGAATGCGTTCAAACAGCGCCTGACGCTGCTCGGGTTTAAAATAACCATCCTGACTGCCAACGATATTCACATTCCATTGGTTGCGCAGTTTAGCTTCAGTTTGCGCCAGCACTTCAGGTTTACCGCCCACAAGAAATACCGGCGTCCCTTCTTTGCCTGCGCGCGCCATCAGCTCTTCCCAGAGATCGGCACCGGCAACGCGGGAAACCTGCGCCTGCGGGTACTTTTTACGTACTGAACGTACAACGCTGATGCCATCCGCATATTTAAATTCGGCAGCGTTAATTAACTCCCTGACCTCGGCGTTATCTTCAATGGTCAGCATTTTTTCGGCATTAATGGCAACCAGCGTTCCCTGCTTAAGCTGCCCGTCAGCAAACAGATAATCGAGGGCATGCTGCATATCACGCCAACCAATCAACTGTAAGCCACGCAGCGTATAGGTCGGTGCCGTGGTGTTGTTATTCATTGTTATCCTTCAACCTGCGTCCGGAGCGATGATTTTGTACGTTTATGAATGAGTCCGGCGCTTTCAAAAAGCCAGTACAACAGTTTTGCGATCATCAGACATGCGCCGAAGACCACGATAAAAAAGACTACGCGTGAGACAAACGAATCCAGCCCTTCACGTGCCAGCACGATCATATTGAAGATCGCCCCAAAGCAGAAACTGTGCAATATCGCAGCCTTATAGCGATTAGTCTCGCGGTTGCCCAGCTCATACAGCCAGTCGAACCATTTGATGATCAGTCCAACCACAATCGCCCCAAGTGGGATGAACAACGCGCCGCCCATCACCACCAGTGAGCCTATAAGCGTAGGCGAGATCGCCAGTCCGGAGTGGTTATTCAGTACTTCCCAGGTAAAGTAATTGGCTGAGTTCAGCACCATACTCGGGCGCCCCGGCCACAGCCAGGAAGGGATAAAGACATAGAAATCGCGGACAATTGGAGCCAGACCTTGGAAGTCGATGTTGTCGTAGTTCTGCAACAGCAACGCCAGATTCTCCCACGGTGAAAAGGTGTCGCGAGTGAGATAGAAAAACGTATAGAACGCTTCATCGCCGCTCACATTCATTCCATAGCGTTTTAACGCCAGCCAGAACATGCCAACAATCCCCAGCACGCCCGCCGCCGCCAGCATCCACAACGAAATCCAGCCGCGAATAATGCCAATAAACAGGAAGATAGCGAATGCGATGATGATATTGGCGCGAGTGCCGCCGACAATCATATAAGTCAGCAAGCCAAAGGCGACCGTGCTGACGAGGAAAAACAGCCACGCTTTGCTGTCCTGGCGCAGAAAGTAGACCACCAGCATCGCCGGGATGAAAAAGTAAAAGAAGCGTTTTAACGCCACGCCGGAGACTTCACTGGAAAAGATCTGACTGTAGGAGTTAAGCCGGAACAGCAAAAAGCCGTTGTGCATGAAGAAGATGCCGACGCTTACCAGCGCGATACCCATCAGGATCACCCACGTAAGATTGGTCTCCACGCGGTTCATGGTAAACAGCGGACGGCGCGGTACATCAGCAACGCGTTTGCGTAGGCGGGTTTTGTAGGTGACATAGTAAACCGCGTAGAAGCAGCCCGCAGAAAGCAACGCCTGCAACAAGATTTCTGGCGGCGCGACACCAACATCAAAGCGAAATACCAGCACGCTGGTCAGCGGGAAGCCGAAGAAAAAGGTGAGCAAAAACAGCAATGAAAAGAAGACATTGAAGTTAAAGCGCACACTGCGAAACTCAAACCAGGTCAGCGTGGCAATAAACAGCGTGCAGAGCAGCCAGACCACAAACAGGCCACTGAATTGCAGCAGACTCATGCGACCTCCCCGGCGGCAATCGCCAACGCCCGCTGCCAGCCTTGTAGATAGTTAGGGCTAAAGAAGGCAATGGTGTTTTTATCCGCCGACGCCAACTGGCGCTGCGCTTCACGCACAATATCCTCGTTGAGATCGTCGGTAGTAAACAGCACTGGCAAATGCTGTTCCGTCATATCCTGCCAGAACGGATTTTCCCTGTTAAGCACACAAGGAATGCCCGCCTGAATCAGTAAGCAAAGCGTACCAATGCCCTGCTGGCGGGCAAAAATAAAGTAACCAAGATCGCACTGACGAAGTAGCGCCAGATAGGCGTCAAATTCCAGTTTTTCGCTCAAAATTTGCAGATTTTCTTCGCTGAATAACTCCAGCCCCGCCTGACGAACTTCCTCAATGTACGCTTCGTTATTAGGCGGATATCCCATCGGCACCACCACTTTTACCGTATCGCCAAATTGCTGATGAACGGCACGTAAAGCGGCGACATGCTCATTGCTGCGGTCGCCGGAGTTCCCCACCAGAATGGTCATTTTTCCTTCACGTTGCCGATCGTTCGCCATCGTATTGAGAGAAGGGTCCATCCGCGTCGGGAAGTACAGCAGTTCTCCCCGCACCTTTGGGTGCGTTTTGGCAAAAAAGCTCAAATCGCCGCGGGTGGCAAATACACAGCCGACTCGCTTTTGCGCCAGGCGACGTAGTAGGTAAAAAAGCTTATATCTCAAGCCACTGGAAAGCTCATACAGGTCTGCCCCCCAGATATGCCAGAAAAACTGGCTGGGCTTAATGCCACCACTCAGCAGAGCCAGCCACAGTGTGGGATTGAACTGACCGTGGAAAAAAAATCGCTGCTGACGGTTAGCTTTTGCTTTCGCGATGACCGCTTCCGCCAGCGATTTTTTCCCAGGGAAAAATTGCACAGAAAGCGCCGGACAGCTATCACTTAAGCCGTCGTCCTTGCCAACAACCATAAACTCGCGCGCGTGCTCGCTCGTCGCGGCCAGCGCGTCATTGAAAAACCGCAAAACGGTTCGGTTATGGTGAGGGATATCCGATCCCAGTACGTGAATCAGTACAGTCATGCCCGCCTACGCCAGAGTAAAAACACGCCACAACAAAGAGAAAAATAGACGATATAAGTTGCCATATATGCCTGCGCCGCGCCCAGTGCACCATGCGCAGGGATTAGCCAGTGGGCAAATACCATCAATAAAGTGAACTGGCTGACTTCCGCCAGAATATAAAACCGCAGTGACGCTTTGGCGATCACCAGATAACCAAAGACATAAGCGCCCACTTTTAACACATCACCCACTAACTGCCAGGCAAAGAGATCGCGCATAGCGGTAAATTTATTCGACAACAGCAACCAGATAGCAAAATCACGCAGCAACCAGACGGTAAAACTCGCTGCCGCCACTGCCGGTAAGACGAATTTCAGCGATTTAACCACTTCCCGGGTGATATCGCGCTTTTCCGTTAGCCGCGACAACGTGGGCAGCAAATATACGCTGAACGATGCCGTAATAAATTGCAGGTAGGCATCGGAAATACTGCTCACCCCTTGCCAGATCCCCACTTCATCCCAGCTATACTGCGCCGCCAGCAGTTTACGCATCATGATGTAAGCAACAGGCAAGGTCACCGACGTAATCAACGCCATGAGCGTAAATTTGCTCAACTGCCCTGCCAGACCGTTATCCCAGCTGGGTTTCAGATAGCTTAACGGGATGACACCACGTTTAATCAACATGATGGCGGCAGGAATTACCACCAGCGCGGGAATCAGCGCCAGACCCAGCAACGCCCCTTCATAACCGCCCAAACGGTAACTGACGTAGTACGCGAGAACGCCAATCAAGCTGCCGACAATCAGCGATAACGCATTACCTGCGGCATCGCGAAAGCCTTTCATCAGCGCCAGTAACAGGTTGCCCCAGGCGATCCCCATTTGCACCAGCGCCACTAAACGCACCAGCCCCTGATAGTCGGTATTACCAAACAATCCCTGGCTGATTGGCGCAGCTGCCAGCACAAAAACCAGCGCCATCAGCGTAGAGAAACCAAGTACCATCGCTGATGAAGTGCCGACCACGCGGCGCAGCTGTTGCGGATTATCATGGTACTGGGCAACGTATTTGGTTACACCGTTAAAGATGCCAGCCCCGGCAAGCACGCCGAGCACGGTAATCAACTGGCGGAAATTTGCCGCCAGCCCAAGCCCCGCTGGACCAAATGACACCGCCAGCAACTTACCGACCAGTAACCCGGCACCAATCTTGACCAGTGTACTGGCCGCCGTCCACAAGGACGCTTTTGCCAACGACATATCAGGAGAAGTAGTTCAACAAAGTCGCAATTACCGTACGCTGATTGACGGGCGACAGGTTGTAGAACAGCGGCAGGCGCAGCAGGCGCTCGCTCTCTTTGGTGGTGTAGCGATCTTCACCGTGGAACTCACCAAAGTGTTCCCCCGCAGGGCAACCGTGCAGCGGAATGTAATGAAACACCGCCATGATTTCCGCTTCTTTCAGAAAGTTAATCAACGCGCTCCGGTCATCAATATCCCGTAGTTTAATGTAGAACATATGCGCGTTCTGCACGCAGCCATCGGGAATCGACGGCAGCTCGATACGCCCGGCTTTCGCCAGAGGCGCTAACGTATCGTAGTAGTTTTGCCACAGCGCCAGACGTTGCTGGTTGATACGATCCGCTGCTTCCAGTTGCGCCCACAGGTACGCAGCTTGCAGATCGGACATCAAATAGCTGGAGCCAATATCGCGCCAGGTATATTTATCGACCTGACCACGGAAGAACTGGCTGCGGTTAGTGCCCTTTTCACGGATGATCTCGGCTCGTTCGATTAACGCTTTATCGTTAATCAGCGTCGCGCCGCCTTCACCACCCGCCGTGTAGTTTTTGGTTTCATGGAAGCTAAAGCAGCCAATATGACCAATGGTTCCCAGTGCACGCCCTTTGTAAGTGGACATCACGCCCTGAGCGGCATCTTCCACCACAAACAAATTATGCTTTTTCGCCAACGCCATAATGGTGTCCATTTCGCAGGCCACACCCGCGTAATGGACCGGCACGATAACGCGCGTTTTGTCGGTGATCGCTGCTTCAATCAACGTTTCGTCGATGTTCATGGTGTCCGGGCGAACATCCACAAAGACGATTTTCGCGCCACGCAGCACAAAGGCATTGGCGGTGGAGACAAAGGTGTAGCTCGGCATGATCACTTCATCGCCAGGCTGGATATCGAGCAGCAGCGCCGCCATCTCCAGCGAAGCGGTGCAGGACGGCGTCAGTAACACTTTGGCGCTGCCAAAACGTTGCTCCAGCCACTGCTGGCAGCGACGGGTAAAACCGCCATCGCCACACAGTTTGCCGCTACCCATTGCCGACTGCATATAGTCGAGTTCGGTTCCCACCACCGGCGGTGCGTTAAATGGAATCATGTGATCACCTGTATAACCAGTACGCGGTGCTTTCTACATTCGCACCACTTTGTATGTATCGTTTAAGCGCGGCGGTGTTGCCCATTTGGGTCGCCACCCGCAAAGTTGTTTTACCGCGAGCATACGCCCAGTTTAGCGCCGTTTGCATCAGCTCAGCACCTGCACCGCGTCCAGCCAGCAGGCCAATTCGCGCATCTGTCGCATTGAGTTCCCGTAAAGAGACATAGCCGCGAATATCGCCGGACGCCGCACGTAGAATCAGACATTGATGATCAAAGGTGCCGCGCACGGCATTTTCAATCCACTGTGCATAAAAGCGACCGCTGGCGTCAGGCGCATACCACGGCGCACGAAAACGGCTTTGCGCAAATTCGGCGCTAGCTAACTGACGTAATGCGGGAATATCGGTCTCTTGTGCCACGACAGCACCGCTATCACTGACATTGTTCACGGGTTGCGCCAAATCAACTTCACCTTCTACCAGGGAGAATCCCAGCTGTTGCAGGGCATCCAGTTCCCCCGTATTTGATGCCGCAATTTTGGCCTGCACCCGTGACCATGGCGCTAAGGCGTCTGACGTCAGGAGCGGTGCTTCAGACGTAATGCGCACGATGGCGCTGTTAACACCAAAGAAGGCGTTTTCCCAGGTTAGTGGCTCAATACTGGCGCGGACGGGCACGAAGTAACTCCAGCAGATATTGGCCGTAGCCAGTTTTCGCTAATGAACTGGCAGCACGCTTCACACCCTCGTCATCGAGCCAGCCGTTACGCCAGGCGATCTCTTCCAGGCAGGCAATCTTAAAGCCCTGGCGTTTTTCTACTGTCTGCACAAAAGTGCTGGCCTCAATCAGGCTGTCGTGAGTGCCGGTATCCAGCCAGGCAAATCCGCGCCCGAGCAGTTCAACGGTCAGGTTGCCCGCCTCGAGGTACATCTGGTTGATGGAGGTAATCTCCAGTTCACCGCGCTCCGACGGCTTCACCTGCTTTGCGTACTCCACGACTTTACTGTCGTAGAAATAAAGCCCGGTCACCGCCCAGTTTGACTTCGGCTGTTTTGGCTTTTCTTCAAGCGAGATAGCGCGGAAATTGTCGTCAAATTCCACCACGCCAAAGCGTTCCGGGTCCATCACCTGATAGCCAAAAACCGTCGCCCCTTCCGTGCGCGCCGCAACATGACGCAGCTTCGGACTGAAGCCCTGACCGAAGAAGATGTTATCGCCCAGCACCAGACAAGAAGGTTCACCATTAAGGAAGGTTTCACCGATGATAAAGGCCTGCGCCAGACCGTCCGGGCTGGGCTGTTCGGCATATTCCAGCTGGATACCGAACTCACTACCATCGCCCAGCAGGCGCTGGAAATAACCTTTATCTTCCGGCGTAGTGATGATGAGAATTTCGCGGATACCGGCCAGCATCAGCACCGACAGCGGATAGTAAATCATTGGCTTATCGTAAATCGGCAACAGTTGCTTCGATACGCCGCGCGTAATCGGATGCAATCGGGTACCGGAACCGCCCGCCAGGATAATACCTTTCATGTTTGCCTCCGCTGAAAATTAGCCTTTCAGACCTAAACGCTCACCCTGATAGCTGCCGTCCTGCACCTGCTTCCACCAGCTTTCATTAGCCAGATACCACTGAACCGTTTTACGCATTCCACTTTCAAAGGTTTCCTGCGGCAGCCAGCCAAGTTCACGGGCAATTTTCGAAGCATCAATGGCATAACGCAGATCATGCCCCGGACGGTCAGCGACAAAGGTGATCAGGTCACGATAGTGCGCCACGCCGTGCGGCTTGTTCGAAGCCAGTTCTTCCAGCAGCTCGCAAATGGTTTCCACAACATCGAGATTCTTACGCTCGTTGTGACCACCAATATTATAGGTTTCACCGACTTTCCCGGTGGTCGCCACGCAATACAGCGCGCGGGCGTGATCTTCCACATACAGCCAGTCACGGATTTGCTGCCCGTTGCCATATACCGGCAGCGGTTTACCCGCCAGCGCGTTGAGGATCATCAGCGGGATCAGTTTTTCCGGAAAGTGGTAAGGACCGTAGTTATTCGAGCAGTTGGTGATCAGCGTCGGCAGACCGTAGGTCCGCAGCCAGGCGCGCACCAGATGGTCGCTGCTGGCTTTTGACGCGGAATAAGGGCTGCTCGGCGCATACGGCGTGGTTTCGGTGAAGAAATCATCCGTCGAGTGCAGGTCACCATATACTTCGTCGGTGGAGATATGATGAAAACGGAACGCTGATTTTTTATCTTCCGTCAGCGTATTCCAGTAAGCCCGCGCCGCTTCAAGCAATGTATAAGTCCCGACAATGTTGGTTTCAATAAACGCTGCCGGGCCGTCAATAGAACGGTCAACATGGCTTTCGGCTGCCAGATGCATGACACAGTCTGGCTGATGCTCAGTGAATACGCGTGCCAGTTCTGCCCGATCGCAGATATCAACTTTCTCAAAGGCAAAGCGCTCGCTTTGCGCGACCGGTGCCAGCGACATCAGGTTTCCGGCGTAGGTCAGCTTATCGACCACTACCACCGCATCGCTCGTTTCGTTGATGATATAACGCACCAGCGCCGAGCCAATAAACCCGGCACCACCTGTTATCAGAATTTTTCTCATCAGCGCCAGACTCCTTTGGCATCGACGACATACTGCTGATGGACATTGTCGCCATTGATAACTTTGAACTGACTATGATCGACCAGCATCACCAGCACGTCTGCCGTTGCCAGCGCCTCGTCAAGCTGCGCCAGAGTACAAAGCCCGGTCAGTTTTTTCGGCAACTGGTGGATGTTAGGCTCAACAACCAGCGTTTCGCCGCTGTGCCACTGGGCGATCAGTTCAGCGATTTCCATCGCCGGGCTTTCGCGCAGGTCATCAATATTCGGTTTAAACGCCAGACCAAAGCAGGCGATTTTCAGTTCACTGGCGCGTTTATCGGTAGCAGCAAGGCAGTCGGCAACCGCCGCTTTCACCTGATCGATAACCCAGAACGGTTTGTGATCGTTAACTTCGCGCGCGGTACGGATAAGCCGCGCCTGCTGGGGGTTCTGTGCCACGATAAACCACGGATCAACAGCAATGCAGTGACCGCCCACGCCAGGGCCAGGCTGAAGAATATTAACGCGAGGGTGACGATTCGCCAGGCGAATCAGTTCCCAGACGTTAATCCCCTGATCGGCACAAATCAGCGACAATTCATTAGCAAAAGCGATATTCACATCGCGGAAGCTGTTTTCGGTGAGCTTACACATTTCCGCCGTCCGCGAGTTAGTGACGACACACTCACCTTCGAGGAAAATTTTGTACAATTCGCTGGCGCGGGCCGAACAAACCAGCGTCATACCACCAATCACGCGATCGTTTTTAATCAGCTCGACCATAACCTGGCCCGGTAATACACGTTCCGGGCAGTAAGCAATGTTGACGTCCGCCTGCTCGCCCACCTGCTGTGGGAAAGTCAGATCCGGGCGCATCTCTGCTAACCATTCTGCCATCTTCTCGGTTGACCCCACCGGCGAGGTGGATTCAAGGATCACCAGCGCGCCTTTTTTCAGCACTGGCGCAATGGAGCGAGCAGCCGATTCAACGTAGGTCATATCTGGCTCATGATCGCCTTTAAACGGCGTAGGTACAGCAATCAGCCAGGCATCCGCTTCAACTGGCGTCGTGCTCGCTCGTAAAAAACCGCCTTCTACGGCAGTTTTTACTACGCTCGCCAAATCAGGCTCGACGATATGGATTTCGCCACGATTGATGGTATCAACCGCGTGTTGGTTGATATCGACACCAATCACCTGTTTTTGCCGTGAGGCAAACGCTGCTGCTGTAGGCAGCCCGATGTAACCCAGTCCGATAACAGAAATGGTCGCAAAACTCATAGTGATATCCGATTATTTTTTAACGCTTCCAGAATGCGAGAGCATGCCTGACCATCACCATACGGGTTATGGGCGCGGCTCATAGCTTGATATTCGTTTTCGTCTTTTAAAAGACGCGTCACTTCCTCGACAATTCGCTGCTTATCCGTGCCTACCAGACGCACCGTACCCGCCGTCACCGCTTCCGGACGCTCAGTGGTATCGCGCATCACCAGCACCGGTTTCCCCAGCGAAGGCGCTTCTTCCTGAATGCCGCCTGAGTCAGTCAAAATCAGCCAGGCGTGGTTCATCAGCCAGACAAACGGTAAATACTCCTGGGGATCGATCAGAATGACATTTTTCACATGCCCCAGAATGCGATTGACCGGCTCTCTGACGTTCGGGTTGAGATGCACCGGATAGACAATCTGGATGTCCTGGTGCGTGGTGGCGATGTCTGCCAGCGCGTGGCAGATTTCTTCAAAGCCACGACCGAAACTCTCACGCCTATGACCGGTCACCAGAATCATCTTTTTATCGGGGTCGATAAACGGGTAATTTGCCGCCAGTTCTGAACGCAGCGTGTCGCTGCTCATCACCTGGTCACGCACCCATAACAGTGCATCAATGACTGTATTACCGGTAATGAAGATTCGGCTATCCGCAACGTTTTCACGCAGCAAGTTTTGCCGGGAAGTTTCGGTTGGAGAGAAGTGATACATCGCCAGATGCCCGGTCAATGTACGGTTAGCCTCTTCCGGCCACGGCGAATAGAGATCGCCCGTGCGCAGACCAGCCTCAACGTGACCAACAGGAATACGCTGATAAAACGCCGCCAGGCTGGTTGCCAGCGTCGTCGTCGTATCGCCGTGAACCAGCACGACGTCTGGTTTGAACTCGGCAAGAATAGGTTTTAGCCCTTCCAGAATCCGACAGGTTATCTCTGTCAGGCCCTGTCCTGGCTGCATTATGTTGAGATCGTAGTCAGGTACAATGGAAAAGAGTTTCAGTACCTGATCAAGCATCTCCCGATGCTGCGCAGTGACGCAAACTTTAGCCTCAAAAAAAGGATCTTTTGCCAACGCATGCACCAACGGAGCCATCTTGATGGCTTCCGGGCGCGTACCAAATACAGTCAGTACTTTCACATCGATTCTCTTCGAATAAGCGGCGAGCGCCTTTGCGCTCACCGCAGCAGTGTTGCTATTTCGAGCAACGGCGGGTTAATGCGACACCAGCCCCGATCAGCCCCCCGACAATGCCCCACATAATCATCAGGAAGGCACGACGTGGGCTATCGCGTTTTACCGGTTCTTCCGGCGTACGCAAATAGCGATAGGTCTGAAAACGCGGATCCAGGGTTGGACCAACATTCAGGGTGTTTAACATGGCTCGATTCTGATCATAGTCGAGATCAAAGGCCGGACCGACGGCCTGTAAATTTTCCAGTCGAGCCTGGAGCATTGGACGCCCAAGCAGGAACATTTCTGAATCAGGTAATTCCTCGGCAGGCACATCTGTCGCACTGCGCGAAATATTATGCTGCTCAGCAATTTTCAGCGCCTGCTCAATGCTGTTCATCCGGCGGTCGTAGATGGCTTTCGCCACCTCTTCCTGACGCTTCACCTGAGCTTTCATCTGGATGGTGCGTGCCGCCCATGCGCCTTTCAGCTCATCATTCAGATGGCTGGCTGCACGCTGGCTGGCAAAAGCAACATACTGACGTAACAGGTTATTAGCGTCAGGCGCGGTTTCGGCAATAAGCTTCACGCTGTCATTGACCACGCGAGTAAAGTCTCCGGGGATAAACTGGATGTTGTTAATCATTTCATCCAGCAACGCCGCATCGGCTTTGCTGTTGCCCACCATCCGCTGTTTGTAATAGTCGGTTTGCAGCCAGAACTCTCTGCGGGTATCCCACGAGGCCAGTTGCATAACAAACTCTTTATAGGCTTCGTCCATGACCGATGGTTGATCGGCAGAAGCCATGTTTGAACGGACATCCAGGTTACGCAAAAATTGCTGCTGCGAGTAATATCCCCCCAGCATATTCACCGTTGGACGATCGGTAATCGCCGTCGAGCTCCACTCCTGACGAGCAAAAAAAGTATACGCCAGCGCGATTAACGCAAACGCCATCCCCATGCCAATAATCCATAGCTTCCCAGCCCACAAGGTACGAAACAACCCACGAATATCCAGTTCATTTTCAGCGTCTTCGGCCGGTTTCCCAGGCATTGGTTGTGTCATCACATCCTCATTTATTTGGTTAAATTGGGGCTGCCACCACGATTTCTACGCAGTCTGCGTTTTACGCGCTTAATAAAGCGAGCAACTTTCCAGGCACGCTTAATGCAATATCCATAGAGGAAGAATGCTAGCAAAAAGAGCACCAGCATGACCCACTCCGGGACAAAATGAGAATATTCTGCCAACACGCCAATGGAAGCGAGCAGTGCTGCGGCAAGGGTAATCAGCACAAACGCCTGACGGGAAGTAAACCCGGCACGCATGATCAAATGGTGAATATGCTGACGGTCAGGAGAGAATGGGCTCATGCCTTTACGCAGGCGACGGTACATAATCGCCACCATATCCATTAGCGGAATGGCGATTATCCACAAAGCGGTAACCGGGCTGATGGGATGGGTTTTGCCCTGGGTCGTTTCGAGCAGGATCCAGATAACGGTAAAACCAATCAGCGTACTGCCCGCATCACCCATAAAGACTTTGTAGCGGCGACCCAGGATACCAAGGTTAAGCATGATGTATGGCAGGATGGCGGCGATCATCGCAAAGCACCAGATTGCGAGGCTGGTTTGCCCGTCGAACCACAAAATCATACCGATTGCTGCAAACGAGACGCAGGACAACCCGCCCAGCAAGCCATCAATGCCATCAACCATGTTGAACGCATTAATGGCCGCCCAGACGGCAAATAGCGTCAGGAAGTAACCAAACGGTCCGAGCACCATCTCCCAGGAGCCAAAGATATAACCCAGGCTACTGAGATAAAGTTTGCCGAACACCATCATAACAATGCCAACAGCGGCCTGTATGGTGGCACGGATTTTTACGCTGATATCAAAACGATCATCCAGCGCGCCAATGAAAACAAGCACACCGGCACAAGCGAGATAGAGAGATGCATGCGGAATATAGTAATCGACAATTCCGAACGTGAAGCAAATCCCTGCGTAAACCGAAATCCCCCCAACGAGAGGTATCAATCCCTGGTGACGTTTGCGGAAGTTTGGTTTATCCACTAAACCGACTTTTTTTGCCACCTTACGGGCAAAAAACAGAAACAGTGTCGTGAATAAAAAAATACTGATGAGATCAGTACTCACTGTCAGTAAATTCACAATGCATGCTCTCAGAGAAAATTATTAGCAGAAGTATAACCACGAAGACCTTTATTCAGAAGGGAAAGTCCGTTCCGAACCCACCAGCCCTGTGCAAAAATTAACCATTTGATATGCAAATTGCATATCATGCCAGCAAATTCCAGGAATTTTCCTAACATCGCCAGCGCGACATTAAGATTACAGATATAAAAGCAAAACGCCACGTAAACACGTGGCGTTTTTGGCATAAGACAAATTTATGAGCGTTTCATCATTTCGAAGAAATCGTCATTGGTCTTGGTCATGGCCAGTTTATTAATGAGGAATTCCATTGCATCGATTTCGCCCATCGGGTGAATGATTTTACGCAGGATCCACATTTTCTGCAGTTCTTCCTGAGTCGTGAGCAGCTCTTCTTTACGGGTACCGGAACGGTTGTAGTCGATAGCCGGGAAGACGCGTTTTTCAGCGATCTTACGAGAGAGGTGCAGTTCCATGTTGCCTGTACCTTTAAACTCTTCGTAAATAACTTCGTCCATTTTAGAACCGGTATCGATAAGCGCCGTCGCGATAATGGTCAGGCTGCCGCCCTCTTCCACGTTACGCGCCGCACCAAAGAAGCGTTTCGGACGATGAAGGGCATTGGCGTCCACACCACCGGTCAACACTTTACCTGACGCCGGAACAACAGTGTTGTAAGCGCGCGCCAGACGAGTGATGGAGTCGAGCAGAATGATAACGTCTTTCTTGTGCTCAACCAGGCGTTTGGCCTTCTCGATCACCATTTCCGCAACCTGAACGTGGCGAGATGCGGGTTCGTCAAAGGTAGAAGCAACAACTTCACCTTTTACCAGACGCTGCATCTCGGTTACTTCTTCCGGACGTTCGTCGATCAGCAGAACCATCAGCACACAATCCGGGTGGTTGTAAGCAATGCTCTGAGCAATGTTCTGCAGCAGCATAGTTTTACCGGCTTTCGGCGGTGCCACAATCAGACCACGCTGACCACGACCGATAGGTGATGCCAGATCCAGTACGCGAGCAGTTAAATCTTCAGTAGAACCGTTACCACGTTCCATACGCAGACGAGAGTTTGCGTGCAGCGGGGTTAAGTTCTCAAAGAGGATTTTGTTGCGGGCGTTTTCAGGTTTGTCGAAGTTAACTTCGTTAACTTTCAGCAGCGCAAAATAGCGTTCACCTTCTTTCGGCGGGCGAATCTTACCAGAGATGGTATCACCAGTGCGGAGGTTGAAACGGCGGATTTGGCTAGGGGAAACGTAGATGTCATCAGGACCGGCGAGGTAGGAGCTGTCTGCGGAACGGAGGAAACCAAATCCATCCTGCAATATCTCCAGTACGCCATCACCAAAGATATCTTCGCCACTCTTTGCGTGCTGCTTCAGGATGGCAAAAATAATGTCCTGCTTACGCATGCGAGCCAGGTTTTCCAGCCCCATATTTTCGCCGAGAGTGATCAGCTCAGAAACCGGCGTATTCTTTAATTCGGTAAGATTCATAGTGGTGTGAGTTCTTAAACTTGGGGTAAATCTCGAACTTAATGTTGTGAATGGTATGGCAGGATCATCCATGCCTGTTTACGGTCATCGACTCATGTCTTTTCGCTGCCTGGTCACAGGAGAGTACGCAGAACTGAAACGACAAGACGGATTGAGTGACGAGCCAGAAATCTGTTCACTTCGCATTTAAGATAAAACGGGAAGCGTTGGAAATTACAAGATTCAAACTTAATAAGGTATGTTTAATACGAAGTCAACACTAAGTTAGCATGACTCACGCCGGGCGTCCAGTTTTTAGCGACGGGGCACCCGAACATGAAATTCCCTTACGCCAGGTTAGCGTCGAGGAACTCTTTCAACTGACCTTTAGACAGTGCGCCCACTTTGGTTGCCGCCACTTCACCGTTTTTGAACAGCAGCAGAGTAGGGATACCACGGATGCCATATTTCGGCGCAGTGCCAGGGTTTTGATCGATGTTCAGTTTTGCAACGGTCAGTTTGCCCTGATATTCGTCAGCGATTTCATCCAGAATCGGGGCGATCATTTTGCACGGACCGCACCACTCTGCCCAGAAATCGACGAGGATCGCCCCGTCCGCTTTGAGTACATCCGTGTCAAAACTGTCGTCAGTCAGGTGAATAATTTTATCGCTCATATATAACTCCACAGGAATAAGCCTAGCGTGTTGGTTTCGTTGTTGGTGTAACATTAACCAACTAAAGGTTGACTTTATTTCACCGGATACGCTTTCGTAAAGCAATAGTAAGCTGATATTCTACCACACTATGAGCAAAACACATTTAACAGAACAGAAGTTTTCCGACTTCGCCCTGCATCCGAAGGTTGTAGAAGCCCTTGAAAAAAAAGGGTTTCATAACTGTACGCCCATTCAGGCACTGGCCCTTCCGCTGACGCTGGCGGGTCGTGACGTAGCCGGGCAGGCGCAAACCGGTACCGGGAAAACGATGGCGTTTCTTACGTCAACGTTTCATTATCTTCTCTCTCATCCTGCGATTGCCGATCGCAAGGTGAATCAACCGCGTGCCTTAATTATGGCACCGACGCGTGAACTTGCCGTGCAGATCCACGCCGACGCGGAACCGCTGGCGGAAGCTACCGGCCTGAAGCTGGGCCTGGCTTACGGTGGTGATGGCTATGACAAACAGCTGAAAGTGCTGGAAAGCGGCGTTGACATTCTGATTGGCACCACGGGTCGTTTAATTGACTACGCCAAGCAGAACCACATTAACCTCGGTGCCATTCAGGTAGTGGTACTGGACGAAGCCGATCGCATGTACGATCTAGGCTTTATTAAAGATATCCGCTGGCTGTTCCGCCGTATGCCGCCTGCAAATCAGCGCCTCAACATGCTGTTCTCCGCCACGCTTTCGTACCGGGTACGTGAACTGGCGTTCGAGCAGATGAACAATGCCGAATATATTGAAGTGGAACCGGAACAGAAAACGGGCCACCGTATTAAAGAAGAGCTTTTCTACCCTTCTAACGAAGAAAAAATGCGTTTGCTGCAAACGCTGATCGAAGAAGAGTGGCCAGACAGAGCGATTATTTTCGCCAATACCAAACACCGTTGTGAAGAGATCTGGGGCCACCTGGCGGCAGATGGTCATCGTGTCGGTTTGTTGACAGGCGATGTCGCGCAGAAAAAACGTCTGCGTATTCTTGATGAATTTACCCGTGGCGATCTGGATATTCTGGTTGCCACCGACGTTGCCGCGCGTGGTTTGCATATTCCGGCAGTGACGCACGTCTTTAACTACGATTTACCCGATGACTGTGAAGATTACGTTCACCGTATTGGTCGTACAGGTCGCGCAGGCGCAAGCGGTCACTCTATCAGCCTGGCGTGTGAAGAGTATGCATTGAATTTGCCTGCTATTGAGACCTATATTGGTCACTCAATTCCGGTAAGCAAATACAATCCGGACGCATTGATGACCGATCTGCCAAAACCGCTGCGCCTCACGCGCCCGCGCACAGGCAATGGTCCGCGTCGTACTGGCGCTCCGCGTAATCATCGTCGTTCAGGTTAAATAAAATGTCATACTCAAAATCATTCAAACTGTATCAAGATGGCAAGAGAATGAATCCCGATGAGCTTACTGTAGTAAGTGATTCGGGTGAAAGAATGCAGCCAACACAGAGACAGATTGAAGGATGAAGAGTATGGGTTCCACCTCGTCGCTGTATGCAGCCATTGATCTCGGTTCGAATAGTTTTCATATGCTGGTTGTGCGCGAGGTGGCTGGAAGCATCCAGACGCTGACGCGAATTAAACGCAAAGTGCGTCTGGCTGCTGGCCTGAATAGCGAAAATGACCTCTCTAATGAAGCAATGGAGCGCGGTTGGCAATGTCTGCGCCTGTTTGCTGAACGTCTGCAAGATATCCCTCCCTCGCAAATTCGCGTTGTCGCTACGGCGACATTACGACTTGCCGTCAATGCGGGTGATTTTATTGCCAAAGCGCAGGAAATCCTCGGTTGTCCGGTACAGGTGATCAGCGGTGAAGAGGAAGCGCGTCTGATTTATCAGGGCGTTGCTCACACCACTGGTGGTGCCGATCAGCGCCTGGTGGTGGATATAGGCGGTGCCAGTACTGAACTGGTAACCGGCACGGGTGCACAAACCACCTCGTTGTTCAGCCTGTCGATGGGCTGCGTCACCTGGCTGGAACGCTATTTTGCCGATCGTAATCTGGGGCAAGAAAATTTTGATGCTGCAGAAAAAGCGGCACGCGAAGTGTTACATCCGGTTGCCGATGAATTACGGTATCACGGCTGGAAAGTGTGCGTTGGTGCTTCCGGCACCGTGCAGGCGTTACAGGAAATCATGATGGCACAGGGGATGGATGAACGCATTACCCTGGAAAAGTTGCAGCAATTGAAACAGCGAGCCATTCATTGCGGTCGGCTGGAGGAACTGGAGATTGACGGCCTGACGCTGGAACGTGCGTTAGTGTTCCCGAGTGGTCTGGCGATCCTGATCGCCATTTTTACCGAACTGAATATTCAGTGTATGACCCTGGCGGGCGGTGCGCTGCGTGAAGGCCTGGTCTACGGCATGTTGCATCTGGCCGTCGAGCAGGATATTCGCAGCCGTACACTGCGTAATATTCAACGCCGCTTTATGATCGATATTGATCAGGCACAGCGCGTAGCCAAAGTTGCGGCTAACTTCTTCGATCAGGTGGAAAACGAATGGCATCTTGAAGCAATAAGCCGCGATTTGCTCATCAGCGCCTGTCAGCTTCATGAAATCGGCCTGAGCGTTGACTTCAAACAAGCTCCGCAACACGCTGCTTATCTGGTGCGTAACCTGGATCTTCCCGGTTTTACCCCCGCACAGAAGAAACTGCTGGCGACGCTACTGCTCAACCAGACTAACCCGGTCGATCTCTCATCGCTGCATCAGCAAAATGCCGTACCACCGCGCGTCGCAGAACAACTCTGCCGTTTACTCCGCCTGGCTATCATTTTTGCCAGCCGTCGCCGTGACGATCTCGTGCCAGAGATGACATTACAGGCTAACCATGAACTGTTGACCTTGACGCTTCCGCAAGGTTGGCTAACCCAACATCCGCTGGGTAAAGAGATTATTGCTCAGGAAAACCAGTGGCAGAGCTATGTCCACTGGCCGCTGGAAGTGCATTAATGAGTAAGTGCCGGATGCGATGCTGACGCATCTTCTCCGGCCTTGATTATTTCCCTCGTTTTGCCGCCATCATCGCTTTCAGATTCGCCAGATGGCTTTGCCCTTTCTGCATCCGTTCTTCGGCACTGACCACTTTGCGCTCCTGTTCCCAAATCAGATCATCCTGCGGCAGCTCCAGCAAAAAGCGGCTCGGCTCCGGGCGCACCAGTTCGCCGTACTGACGGCGTTCTTTACACAGCGTAAAGGTCAATTCCTTCTGGGCGCGGGTAATGCCGACATAGGCCAGCCGCCGCTCCTCATCGATATTATCTTCATCGATACTGCTCTGGTGCGGCAAAAACCCTTCTTCCATACCGACCATGTAGACATAAGGAAACTCCAGCCCTTTTGACGCGTGGAGAGTCATCAGTTGCACCTGATCCAGCTCTTCTTCACTCTCACCACGCTCCATCATGTCGCGTAAAGTAAAGCGCGTCACCACCTGGGTGAGCGTCATCGGCTCATCCAGTTCGCTGCCTTCCAGCATCTCCGTCATCCAGCTAAACAGTTGGTTGACGTTCTTCATGCGCATTTCGGCAGCTTTCGGGCTGGGCGATGTTTCGTACAGCCAGGATTCATAATCCATGCCGTGGATCAGATCGCGCACCGCGGCAATCGGCTCCCGCTCCGCCAGACGCTGGATTTCTGCCAACCAGTGAGTGAAGCGGGTCAATGCTTCATAACCACGTCCGCTAAGCGTCTGACTCAGGCCCATATCAAAGCTGGCGGTAAACATGCTTTTATTGCGCGTCATCGCCCACTCACCCAGCTTTTTCAGCGTCGCCGGGCCAATCTCTCGCTTCGGCGTGTTAACGATACGCAGAAATGCGCTGTCATCGTCCGGGTTAGTCAGCACGCGCAGATAAGCCAGCAAGTCCTTGATTTCAGGACGAGAGAAAAACGACGTACCACCAGAAATTTTGTACGGGATGCGGTTTTGCATCAGGAATTTTTCAAACACCCGCGACTGATGGTTACCGCGATAAAGAATAGCGTAATCTTTGTACTGCGTTTTATTGACGAAGTGATGCGCAATCAGTTCACCAGTGACGCGCTCGGCTTCATGTTCTTCGTTATTCGCGCTTAAAACTTTTAGCTCTGTGCCGTAACCCAGTTCGGAGAACAGACGCTTTTCAAAGACGTGCGGGTTATTGGCGATCAGGATGTTCGCCGCTTTCAAAATACGTCCGGAAGAGCGGTAGTTCTGCTCAAGCTTAATCACCTTCAGCGCCGGAAAATCCTGGCTCAGCAGCACCAGGTTTTGCGGACGTGCGCCGCGCCAGGAGTAGATCGACTGGTCATCGTCACCCACCACGGTAAAGCGCGCGCGGCTGCCCACCAGCAGTTTCACCAGTTCATACTGGCTGGTGTTGGTGTCCTGATATTCGTCCACCAGCAGGTAGCGAATTTTGTTCTGCCAGCGCTCGCGGACTTCTTCATTGCGTTGCAGAAGTAGCGTCGGCAATAAAATCAGATCATCGAAGTCGAGCACATTACAGGCTTTCAGGTGTGCATCATACAGCCCATAACAATGGGCAAAAATACGGTCCCGCTCGCCAATCGCACTGGCTGCCGCCTGGGACGGTGTTTTGAGATCGTTCTTCCAGTTAGAGATGGTCGAAATCAACTGTTGCAGGAGAACTTTGTCATCTTCAATCAGCCCTTCGGTCAACTCTTTGAGCAACGCCAGCTGATCGGTATCGTCAAACAGCGAAAAGTTCGCCTTCATCCCCAGCGCCGCATACTCACGCTTGATGATATCCAGCCCCAGCGTGTGGAAGGTTGAGATCATCAGCCCACGCGCCTCTTTGCGACCCAGCGTCTGTCCGACACGCTCTTTCATCTCGCGCGCCGCCTTATTGGTAAAGGTCACCGCCGCGATATGTCGCGCCTGATAACCGCACCCGCGGATCAGATGGGCGATTTTATTGGTGATAACACGAGTTTTACCGGAACCCGCACCCGCCAGCACCAGGCAGGGGCCGGTAACGAATTCGACAGCTTGTTGTTGGCCAGGGTTTAGACGCATAGGAAAATCGCTCAATGAAAGTCGGGAGGGGAAAATAACAGCGTGGTAGTATAGCCAGCCTCATCCTTACCACTCAAGGCACGATCATGGCAAAAACAGCAGCAGCACTGCATATCCTTGTAAAAGAAGAGAAACTGGCTCTGGATCTTCTCGTGCAGATTAAGAACGGTGCCGATTTCGGCAAGCTGGCGAAGAAACACTCCATTTGCCCATCAGGCAAACGCGGCGGTGATTTAGGTGAATTCCGCCAGGGTCAGATGGTTCCGGCGTTCGATAAAGTTGTGTTCTCTTGTCCGGTACTGGAGCCAACCGGCCCGCTGCACACCCAGTTCGGTTACCACATCATTAAGGTGCTGTACCGTAACTAATAGCAAGGCCTTCTCCGGGAGAAGGCCTTGAACTCTGAATCGCTATTAACCCGCAACAGCAATACGTTTCATATCCGTCATATAGCCGCGCAGTTTCTTACCTACTTGCTCAATCGCATGGCTGCGAATCGCTTCATTTACATCACGCAGCTGCGCGTTATCTACCGCACCTTCCGGAATAGCTTTACCCAAATCGCCCGGTTGCAGTTCTGCCATAAACGGTTTCAGCAGCGGCACACAAGCGTAAGAGAACAGATAGTTACCGTACTCGGCAGTATCAGAGATAACCACGTTCATTTCATACAGACGCTTACGGGCGATGGTGTTGGCAATCAGCGGCAGTTCGTGCAGTGATTCATAGTAAGCAGATTCTTCGATGATGCCGGAATCAACCATGGTTTCGAACGCCAGTTCAACGCCCGCTTTCACCATCGCGATCATCAGTACGCCTTTATCGAAGTACTCCTGCTCGCCGATTTTGCCTTCATACTGCGGCGCGGTTTCGAAGGCGGTTTTGCCGGTCTCTTCACGCCAGGTCAGCAGTTTCTTATCATCGTTGGCCCAGTCCGCCATCATACCGGAGGAGAATTCGCCGGAGATGATGTCGTCCATATGTTTCTGGAACAGCGGTGCCATGATCTCTTTCAGCTGTTCAGACAACGCGTAAGCACGCAGTTTCGCCGGGTTAGAGAGACGGTCCATCATCAGTGTGATACCGCCCTGCTTCAGCGCTTCGGTGATGGTTTCCCAACCGAACTGAATTAGTTTTTCTGCGTATGCCGGATCGGTGCCCTCTTCCACCAGCTTGTCGAAGCACAGCAGCGAGCCAGCCTGCAACATACCGCACAGGATGGTTTGCTCACCCATCAGGTCAGATTTCACTTCCGCAACGAAGGACGATTCCAGCACGCCCGCACGGTGACCACCGGTTGCTGCCGCCCATGCTTTAGCGATCGCCATGCCTTCGCCTTTCGGATCGTTTTCCGGGTGAACGGCAATCAGCGTCGGTACGCCGAATCCACGTTTGTACTCTTCACGCACTTCGGTGCCAGGGCATTTCGGCGCAACCATGACTACGGTGATGTCTTTACGGATCTGCTCGCCCACTTCGACGATGTTGAAACCGTGCGAGTAACCCAGCGCCGCGCCGTCTTTCATCAGTGGCTGTACGGTGCGCACTACATCAGAGTGCTGCTTGTCCGGCGTCAGGTTAACCACCAGATCCGCCTGTGGGATCAGTTCTTCGTAAGTACCCACTTTAAAACCATTTTCGGTCGCTTTACGCCAGGACGCGCGCTTCTCGGCAATCGCTTCTTTACGCAGAGCGTAGGAGATATCGAGACCAGAATCACGCATGTTCAGACCCTGGTTCAGACCTTGTGCGCCACAGCCGACGATGACTACTTTTTTACCCTGAAGGTAGCTCGCGCCATCGGCGAATTCATCGCGCCCCATAAAGCGACATTTGCCCAGCTGTGCCAGCTGCTGACGCAGATTCAGTGTATTGAAGTAGTTAGCCATGGTGATTCCTCGTGATGCTGTGCTTCTTATTGTTCGGTTCGCGTTTGCGAGATTGAATTCACTATATGACAGGAAATTTATTGCGGAAATTGATATATTCACAACGTCACATTGCAATTTCTGCAACGTCAACATTGAGGGCTGCGCCATTGGATTTACGCGATCTGAAAACCTTCCTGCATCTGGCGGAAAGCCGCCATTTTGGCCGCAGCGCGCGGGCGATGCACGTTAGCCCGTCCACGCTCTCACGGCAGATTCAGCGCCTGGAAGAAGATCTCGGCCAGCCGCTGTTTGTGCGCGATAACCGCACGGTGACGCTGACTGAAGCGGGCGAAGAACTGCGCGTTTTCGCCCAGCAAACGCTGTTGCAGTATCAGCAGCTGCGCCACACCATCGACCAGCAAGGGCCGTCGCTCTATGGCGAATTACATATCTTCTGCTCGGTGACCGCCGCTTACAGCCATCTGCCGCCGATTCTGGATCGCTTCCGCGCGGAACACCCGTCGGTGGAGATCAAACTCACTACCGGTGATACGGCAGATGCAATGGAAAAAGTCGTCACAGGTGAAGCTGATCTGGCGATTGCCGGGAAGCCAGAGACTCTGCCCGGCGCGGTGGCGTTTTCGATGCTGGAGAATCTGGCAGTGGTGTTGATTGCACCCGCATTGCCCTGCCCGGTGCGTAATCAGGTTTCTGTCGAAAAGCCGGACTGGTCAACGGTACCGTTTATCATCGCCGATCAGGGGCCGGTGCGCCGCCGCATTGAGTTGTGGTTCCGACGCAATAAAATCAGTAACCCGATGATTTACGCCACGGTTGGCGGGCATGAAGCGATGGTATCGATGGTGGCGCTCGGCTGTGGCGTGGCATTGTTGCCGGAAGTGGTGCTGGAAAACAGCCCCGAACCGGTGCGTAACCGCGTGATGATTTTAGAGCGCAGCGATGAGAAAACGCCGTTTGAGCTGGGCGTGTGTGCGCAGAAAAAGCGGCTACATGAGCCGCTAATTGAGGCATTCTGGAAGATTTTGCCGAACCATTAACCCGCCAAAAAGAACCTGAACGCCGGGTTATTGGTTTCGTCGTGGCAATCGTAGCCCAGCTCATTCAGCCGGGTTTCGAAATCCGGTTCATGGTCGCCAAGTTCGAACGCCGCCAGTACGCGCCCGTAGTCGGTGCCATGGCTGCGATAGTGGAACAAAGAAATGTTCCAGTGCGTACCCAGCGTGTTGAGGAAGCGCAGCAGCGCGCCCGGTGATTCCGGGAATTCGAAGCTGTAGAGGCGTTCCTGCAACGGATGTGACGGACGCCCGCCGACCATATAGCGCACATGCAACTTCGCCATTTCGTCGTCGGAGAGATCCACCACGCTGTAGCCGCCGTCGTTGAGCATCTGCAAAATTTCTTTGCGCTCTTCGAGGCCGCGGCTCAGGCGCACGCCGACAAAGATGCAGGCGTTTTTGGCATCGGCAAAACGGTAGTTGAACTCGGTGACCGATCGCCCGCCAAGCAGTTGGCAGAATTTGAGGAAGCTGCCTTTTTCTTCCGGAATGGTCACCGCCAACAACGCTTCACGCTGTTCGCCCAGTTCGCAGCGTTCCGAGACGTAGCGCAGGCCGTGGAAGTTCACGTTGGCACCGGAAAGAATATGCGCCAGCCGTTCGCCGCGAATGTTGTGCTGGGCGATATATTTTTTCATTCCCGCCAGCGCCAGCGCGCCAGAGGGTTCCGCCACCGCACGCACATCTTCGAATAAATCCTTCATCGCCGCACAGATCGCATCGCTATCGACGGTGATGATGTCGTCGAGATACTCCTGGCATAAACGGAAGGTTTCGTCACCGATGCGTTTTACCGCGACACCTTCGGCGAACAGTCCCACGCGTGGCAGATCAACCGGATGACCCGCATCCAGCGCTGCTTTCAGGCAGGCGGAGTCTTCCGCTTCTACGGCGATCACTTTGATTTGCGGCATCAGTTGTTTGATCAGTACCGCTACGCCCGCCGCCAGACCGCCGCCGCCGACTGGCACAAATACGCGGTCGAGATGGGCGTCCTGCTGGAGCAGTTCCAGCGCCAGCGTGCCTTGCCCGGCAATCACCATCGGATGGTCGAACGGCGGCACCCAGGTGAACCCCTGCTGCTGTGACAGTTCGATCGCTTTAGCTTTCGCTTCGTCAAAGTTCGCGCCATGAAGCAGCACTTCGCCGCCGAATCCACATACCGCATCGACTTTGATGTCGGCGGTGGCGGTTGGCATAACGATCAGGGCCTTCACGCCTAACCGCGCAGAAGAAAACGCGACGCCCTGCGCGTGGTTACCCGCAGAAGCAGTGATCACGCCGTGCGCTTTTTGTTCTTCCGTCAGGCCCGCCATCATGGCGTATGCGCCGCGCAGCTTAAAGCTGTGCACTGGCTGGCGATCTTCGCGCTTCACCAGAATGACGTTATCAAGACGCGACGACAGTTTTTCCATTTTTTGTAGCGGCGTAACCTGCGCCGCCTCGTAAACCGGCGCGCGCAGCACTGCTCTTAAATATTCGGCACCTTCCGGAGCACCGGACAGGGGTTGCGAGTCAGCCATTATTAACCCCCCAGTTTCGATTTATCGCGCACCGCACCTTTGTCGGCGCTGGTTGCCAGGCTGGCGTAGGCGCGCAGGGCAAAGGAAACCTGACGTTCACGGTTTTTCGGCGTCCAGGCTTTGTCACCCCGAGCTTCCTGCGCTTCACGACGCGCCGCCAGTTCGGCATCGCTTACCTGTAACTGAATGCCACGGTTCGGGATGTCGATAGCGATCAGGTCACCATCTTCAATCAGACCAATGCTGCCGCCGCTTGCCGCTTCCGGTGAGACGTGGCCGATGGAAAGACCAGAGGTGCCGCCAGAGAAACGACCGTCGGTGATCAGCGCACAGGCTTTACCGAGACCCATTGATTTCAGGAAGCTGGTTGGGTAGAGCATTTCCTGCATGCCAGGGCCGCCTTTCGGGCCTTCATAGCGGATCACCACCACATCGCCCGCGACAACTTTGCCACCGAGGATCGCTTCTACCGCGTCGTCCTGGCTTTCGTACACTTTCGCCGGGCCGGTGAATTTGAGGATGCTGTCATCGACGCCCGCGGTTTTCACGATGCAGCCGTTTTCAGCAAAATTACCGTAGAGCACCGCCAGGCCGCCGTCTTTGCTGTAGGCGTGTTCCAGCGAGCGGATACAGCCGTTTGCGCGATCGTCATCGAGAGAATCCCAACGGCAATCCTGCGAGAATGCCTGTGTAGTACGAATGCCCGCAGGGCCTGCGCGGAACATATTTTTTACCGCGTCATCCTGGGTCAGCATAACGTCGTATTGTTCCAGAGTTTGCGGCAACGTCAGGCCAAGTACGTTTTTCACATCACGGTTCAGTAACCCCGCGCGATCCAGTTCACCGAGAATACCGATAACACCACCAGCACGGTGAACATCTTCCATATGGTATTTTTGGGTGCTCGGCGCAACTTTGCATAACTGCGGGACTTTACGCGAAAGTTTGTCGATATCACTCATGGTGAAGTCGATTTCCGCTTCCTGCGCCGCCGCCAGCAGGTGAAGTACCGTGTTGGTAGAGCCGCCCATCGCGATATCCAGCGTCATGGCATTTTCAAACGCCGCTTTGCTAGCAATATTGCGCGGCAGTGCACTTTCGTCGTTTTGCTCGTAGTAACGTTTGGTCAATTCAACAATGCGTTTACCGGCATTGAGGAACAACTGCTTACGGTCCGCGTGGGTTGCCAGCAGCGAGCCGTTGCCCGGCTGCGACAGGCCCAGCGCTTCGGTCAGGCAGTTCATTGAGTTAGCGGTAAACATCCCGGAGCAGGAGCCGCAGGTCGGACACGCGGAACGTTCAACCTGATCGCTCTGGGAGTCAGAAACTTTCGGGTCTGCGCCCTGGATCATCGCATCAACCAGATCGAGTTTGATTATCTGATCGGACAGTTTGGTTTTCCCGGCCTCCATCGGGCCGCCGGAAACAAAGATCACCGGAATATTCAGGCGCAGGGAAGCCATCAGCATCCCCGGGGTGATTTTGTCGCAGTTAGAGATGCAGACCATGGCGTCGGCGCAGTGGGCGTTGACCATATACTCAACGGAATCAGCGATCAGTTCGCGAGATGGAAGTGAATAAAGCATCCCCCCGTGGCCCATGGCAATCCCATCATCCACCGCAATGGTGTTGAACTCTTTGGCAACGCCGCCAGCCGCTTCAATTTGTTCGGCGACCAGTTTACCGAGATCGCGCAGATGGACGTGACCCGGTACAAATTGGGTGAACGAGTTCACAACCGCGATAATCGGCTTGCCAAAATCGGCGTCGGTCATTCCGGTGGCGCGCCACAGCGCACGAGCACCCGCCATATTACGACCATGAGTGGTGGTGGCGGAACGGTACTTAGGCATACTTTATTTACTCCCAGTGTCTGTCTCGTAAATGGGACGGTGCGTGCCGTCCCATTTTTTGTATTTATTGATTAACTTGATCTAACCAGCCCCATTTATCTTCGGTTTCGCCAGTGAAGAGGCCGAAGAAGGCTTGCTGAATGCGTTTGGTAACCGGGCCACAACGGCCTTCGCCAATCTGAATACCGTCTACGCTGCGCACTGGCGTGATTTCTGCCGCCGTACCGGACATAAAGACTTCATCCGCCAGGTACAGGGATTCGCGCGACAGCACCTGCTCACGCACTTCAATTCCCAGCTCTTTCGCCAGTTTGATGATGGCATCACGGGTAATACCCGGCAGCGCGGAGGAGGTGAACGGTGGGGTGAACAGCACACCATCTTTCACTTCAAACAGGTTTTCGCCTGCGCCTTCAGAGATATAACCGTTCACATCCAGCGCGATACCTTCCTGATAACCGTGGCGGCGCGCTTCGCTACCCACCAGCAGGGAAGAGAGATAGTTACCACCGGCTTTTGCCGCAGTTGGGATGGTGTTTGGTGCTGCGCGGTTCCAGGAGGAAACCATCGCATCGATCCCCTGCTCCAGCGCTTCTGCGCCCAGATACGCTCCCCACGGGAAAGCGGCGATAATCACATCGGTTGAGTATCCCGCTGGCGGGTTTACTCCCATGCCAACATCACCGACGAAGATCAGCGGACGGATATAGGCGCTGGTGAGATTGTTTTTGCGGATCACGTCACGACAAGCTTCCATCAGCTCATCAATGCTCTGTGAAACCGGGAAGCGATAGATTTTGGCGGAGTCATGCAGACGCTGCATATGCTCACGATGGCGGAATACAACCGGTCCTTTGTGTGAGTCGTAGCAACGGATGCCTTCAAAAACCGAGGTGCCATAGTGCAGCGCGTGCGACATCACATGCACCTTCGCGTCTTCCCAGCGAACCATCTCCCCATTGAACCAAATGTAATCAGCTTTCTTCGTGGTCATTTTTATATTCCTTTTGCGCTCAGGCGCGGATTTGTTGTGATGTGGTTGTGCTCTGGCAGATGGCAACGTGTGCGACGTCCACCAGTTTATTTAACTGACTAAACAGTAAGTCGACCGACCGTGGGCTGGCAACGGTCAATTCGATATTTATATTTTGTGCATCGCTGGCGGCAGCCATATTCATTGAGCAGACGTGGAAACCACGATGACGCACCACGCGTAAAACACGTTCTAAGGTTTCCGGATTGAAGCGAGCCGATACATTGACCTGATGTTGCATCATGATAATTTCTCCAACATTTCTGAATTACTGGCACCTGGCGGCACCAGCGGCCAGACGTTCTCAAGTTCGTCGATTGAGACATGAAGCAGGTATGGCCCATCACTGTTCAGCATGGTGTCGAGTGCCGCTTCAACCTGGTCTTTACGGGTGATGTGTTGGCCAGGGATGCCGAAGGCGCTGGCTAACATGAGGAAATCGGGGTTATCGGTAAGGGTGGTTTCGCTGTATCGTTCCTGAAAAAACAGTTGCTGCCATTGTCGAACCATCCCTAACCGTTGGTTATCGAGTAAGACGATTTTCAACGGTAACTGCTTGCGTTTTACGGTGCCCAGCTCTTGCACATTCATCATGAAAGAGCCGTCACCGGAGATACAGACAACGGTATCGTTCGGTCGCGCGACTTGTGCGCCAACTGCCGCCGGTAAACCAAAACCCATGGTACCTAAGCCGCTGGAGGTGATGAAATTTTCCGGGCGAGTGTGGGCGATGTGCTGCGCAGCCCACATCTGGTGCTGCCCAACATCTGTGGTCACGACGCAATCCGCAGGTTTACGATCCGACAGTTGTTTTAACAACAACGGAGCGTAGATAGCGTCACCGGGATGGTCGTAACGCCAGGAATGTTCATCACGCAGCTGCGCGCAGTGTTGCTGCCAGTCATTGATATTTAACGGCTGCTGTAATGCTGGTAACAGAGCATTTAAATCACCTTGTAATGCCACATGTGCCTGACGCAGCTTGTTCATTTCTGCCGGGTCGATATCCATATGGATAACACTGGCGTGTGGTGCGAAGGTGTTCAGTTTGCCGGTCACCCGGTCATCAAAACGTGCACCCACGGCGATCAGCAGGTCACACTCCTGCACCGCGAAGTTTGCCGCTTTGGTTCCGTGCATCCCCAGCATGCCCAGATAGTACGGATAATCTGCTTCTACTGCACCCAGCCCTTTCAGCGTACAGGTGGCAGGCATTTTTGTGGCAGCGAGAAATTCACGCAAAGCCGGAACTGCCTGCGCCATCCCCACGCCACCGCCAACGTACAGCATCGGTTTTTGCGCTTTTGCCAGCATCTGGCGCGCTTGCTCGACTTCGGCATGTGGGAAAGTCACTTCGTTTTCAACGGTGGTGAACCACGGTTCCAGATCGCCGCTGGCTAACTGGATATCTTTTGGGATATCGACCAGAACCGGACCAGGACGACCTGAGCTGGCAACGTCGAATGCTTCAGCCATGATGCGCGGCAACTCTTCCAGAGACTGCACCAGAAAGCTGTGCTTGGTACAGGCTAACGACAATCCCAGGACATCCACTTCCTGAAATGCGTCGGTGCCGATAAACGGTGCGGACACCTGACCAGTGATGGCAACGACAGGGATGGAATCTAACAGTGCGTCCGCAAGCCCGGTTATCAGGTTGGTTGCGCCCGGACCAGACGTGGCGATACATACGCCAGTTTTACCGGTAGCACGGGCATAACCGATAGCCGCCATTGCCGCACCCTGCTCATGTCGGCACAGCAAGTGCTCCACGCCGCCGTCATACAATGCATCGTAAACCGGCATAATTGCGCCACCCGGATAACCGAAAACGGTGTTCACACCCTGTGCCCGCAACGCATGTACCACCCACTGTGCGCCATTCATAGTTAGTTCCCCGTCCTGAATCTTGAGAAACAGAATTTTGTGCTGTTATTCATTATCTGCTCCTCGGTTATGTTTTTAAGGTCAAAAAAACCCCCGGACCTTTCGGTGCGGGGGTCTTAGTTCGTTAAGGCTTGATCTCTAAGCCTTTCCTCGTCCAAGTGCAGCCCCGCACGGTGGGATAATAATCACCACCACGCTAATCACGACCAGGCTAATCACTCGTAGAAGGGCTGTCATTTTGTCTTTTCTTGCATCTTGTTCGAAGGAATGCCTAAAGAGTTACCATAGATTTTGCGAATAGCACAAGATATTTTTGGGCCTATTTTTATGATGGCTTTAATAATTTCAATAGAAATTGTTGTTTTTTAAAAAGAAAATAGTGAGTAAAAAAATTCAATTTCAGTATAAATGTTGTTCCCTTCCTCGTAGTTCATCCTTTGTCCGCTGCATTTTTGCGAGCATCATTCCACCGCCAGAACAACTCAACTTCACTTGCACAAATAAACAGGAATCAGCCACTAAAATTCACGAATTAGCGGGCTACAGCAGCGATATCTTATGCACATAATGGTGACTCAAGGAGGGTTTATGTCACTGTCAATTGTTCATACCCGCGCAGCCCTGGAAGTAAATGCGCCCCCAATCACTGTTGAGGTACATATCAGTAAAGGTCTACCCGGCTTAACGATGGTGGGCTTACCAGAAACAACGGTGAAAGAAGCTCGCGATCGCGTGCGCAGCGCCATTATCAATAGCGGATATGAATATCCGGCGAAAAAAATCACCATCAACCTTGCTCCAGCCGATCTGCCAAAAGAAGGGGGACGATATGATTTACCTATCGCCATTGCGTTGCTGGCGGCCTCAGAACAGCTTACAGCCAATAAGTTAGATGAATATGAATTAGTCGGAGAACTAGCGCTTACAGGCGCTCTGCGTGGCGTTCCCGGTGCAATCTCCAGTGCAACTGAAGCTATTAAGTCGGGCAGAAAAATTATCGTCGCGAAAGATAACGAAGATGAAGTGGGGCTAATTAACGGTGAAGGATGCCTGATAGCCGATCATCTGCAGGCTGTCTGTGCGTTTCTGGAAGGTAAGAACACTCTCGAACGCCCGAAACCAACTGATGCAGTATCCCGGGCGCTACAACATGATCTCAGTGATGTTGTCGGTCAGGAGCAAGGAAAACGAGGACTGGAAATTACCGCCGCTGGTGGGCACAACCTTTTACTGATTGGGCCGCCGGGAACAGGTAAAACAATGCTCGCCAGCCGTATTAATGGCCTGTTGCCAGATTTAAGCAATGAAGAGGCACTGGAGAGCGCTGCGATATTAAGTCTGGTAAATGCTGAATCAGTACAAAAACAATGGCGGCAGCGCCCGTTCCGCTCACCTCATCACAGTGCGTCGTTAACTGCGATGGTGGGCGGTGGTGCAATTCCAGGGCCAGGTGAAATTTCGTTGGCGCATAACGGCGTGCTTTTTCTTGATGAGCTACCTGAATTTGAACGGCGTACACTGGATGCCTTGCGAGAGCCGATTGAATCCGGGCAGATCCATCTTTCACGCACACGAGCAAAAATAACCTATCCAGCCCGTTTCCAGCTTGTTGCGGCGATGAATCCCAGCCCTACCGGACATTATCAGGGAAACCATAACCGCTGCACGCCAGAACAGACATTACGTTATCTCAACCTGCTCTCGGGGCCCTTTCTCGACCGCTTCGATCTCTCACTGGAGATCCCATTACCACCCCCCGGCATTTTGAGTAAAACGGTAGTGCCGGGAGAAAGCAGCGCCACCGTTAAACAACGCGTAATGGCCGCCAGAGAGCGCCAATTTAAGCGGCAGAATAAACTGAATGCCTGGCTGGATAGTCCGGAAATACGCCAATTCTGCAAACTTGAGAGCGAAGATGCGATGTGGTTGGAAGAAACGCTGATCCATCTGGGGTTATCGATTCGTGCCTGGCAGCGGTTACTGAAAGTTGCACGAACCATTGCTGATATTGATCAGTCTGACATTATCACACGTCAGCATTTGCAGGAGGCAGTTAGCTATCGTGCGATTGACCGTTTGCTCATCCATCTGCAAAAACTACTGACATAAAAAAAGGGCATTTCGCCCTTTTTATTAATCGTCAGAATCGGTGTAGTCTTCAGCACCTTCAACCTGCGGTTTACCGCCGGAAAGGGTGTGAAAACGTTTTGGACGCTTAATACGCGTCATATACTTGGACCACACGCGTTCTGCTTCTGTCACTGGCTCACGTTCGCCACGGCATACTGCTACGAAGAGTTTCTCTTCCTCGGTAACCGGCTCGCGTTTGCCAAGATCCAACTCATTGAAGGCATAACCATGACGCTCAAGCAGTTGTGCCTCTTTGATGGTGAAATCACCATGACGAGAGAATCCACGTGGATAATGTTTATTGTCGAAATATCGATTAGTCGTCGTAAAGCTTTCCGCCATCCTGCACGCTCCTAATTCTTTGACCGAGCTAGTTATGGCGCGGAGTATTAGTTACGCTTGACAGAGTGTAAAACAAAACATTTAAATCATAACGACAAATAATTTTGCGGAGAGCACTGTGGATACGGAATTGTTAAAAACTTTCCTGGAAGTTAGCCGAACGCGTCACTTTGGTCGAGCGGCTGAATCGCTCTATCTGACCCAGTCAGCAGTGAGCTTTCGAATCAGACAACTGGAAAATCAACTGGGTGTGAACCTTTTCACCCGCCACAGAAACAATATCCGTTTAACCGCTGCCGGTGAAAAACTACTGCCTTATGCAGAAACGCTCATGAGCACCTGGCAGGCCGCCCGCAAGGAGGTGGCGCATACCTCACGACATAACGAGTTTTCTATCGGTGCCAGCGCCTCGTTGTGGGAATGTATGCTTAATCAGTGGTTGGGACGCTTGTATCAAAATCAGGATGCCCATACAGGCTTACAGTTCGAAGCGCGAATTGCCCAACGGCAGTCTCTGGTAAAACAGCTGCATGAACGCCAGCTTGATCTTCTTATTACCACTGAAGCGCCCAAAATGGACGAATTTAGTAGTCAGTTGCTGGGGTATTTCACTTTAGCGCTTTATACCAGTGCCCCTTCTAAACTAAAGGGAGATCTTAACTATCTGCGACTGGAGTGGGGGCCAGATTTTCAACAGCATGAGGCAGGTTTGATCGGTGCTGACGAAGTTCCCATTCTGACAACCAGTTCTGCTGAACTGGCACAGCAACAGATTGCGATGCTTAATGGTTGCACCTGGCTACCCATCAGCTGGGCGCGTAAAAAAGGCGGCCTGCATACCGTTGTCGATAGCACAACACTTTCACGGCCGCTTTATGCCATATGGCTGCAAAATAGCGATAAAAATGCGTTGATTCGCGATCTTTTGAAAATTAACGTGCTGGATGAAGTGTATTAATCTGAATGGCTGGCAAGGATGCCGGTAGAAGGATTTACTTCGGAGAGGATTATTTCAGGTAAAAAAAATCCTTAGCTTTCGCTAAGGATGATTTCTGGCAGGGGCGGAGAGACTCGAACTCCCAACACCCGGTTTTGGAGACCGGTGCTCTACCAATTGAACTACGCCCCTAATTAGG